>NZ_JBELLZ010000001.1:0-103840 GCF_042096255.1 Sphingomonas sp.
CCTGCGGCATGCCACAGCAGGACAGACGGGTCGACAGGCCCGAGAGGAGCGCGGAAGATTGCGGGCGACGATCAAGGATGTTTCACGTGAAGCAGGCGTCTCGATCAAGACGGTAAGCCGGGTGCTCAATCGCGAGCGCTACGTCGGTGCCGAGACACGCGCGCGGGTGGAAGCGGCAATGGCGCGGCTGAACTTCCGTCCCAGCCTGGCGGCACGCTCGCTGGCAGGGCGGCGCAGCTATCAGATCGCCTTGGTGTGCGACAATCCCAGCCCCAACTATGTCTTCGAGATGCAGGCGGGCGTGCGTGACCGCTGCGAGGCGGACGGCGTGCGGATGATCGCTCAGCCTTATGATCGTGGATCCGATCGACTAGTCGGCGAGATCGAGGCGCTGGTCGACACCACCGCGCTCGACGGCATCGTGCTGACGCCGCCGGTCTGTGACGACGAGGCAGTGCTGGCGCTGCTCGCCGCGCGCGGCGTGCGGGTGGCGCGGGTCTCGCCGGGCACGCGGGTCGAGGCGGCACCCTCGGTGTTCATCGACAATCCGCGTGCGGCGGCGGAGATGACCGCGCACCTGATCGCGCTGGGCCATCGTCGGATCGCCCATATCGCCGGGCCGCAGGAGTTTGCCACCAGCGCGCAGCGCTTCGCCGGCTACCGCGCCGCGCTGCAAGCCGCGGGCACGTTCGATCCGGACCTGGTGGTGGAGGGCCGCTACGATTTCGCGTCGGGGGCTGAGGCGACGGCGGCGCTGCTCGACCGTGCCGATCCGCCGACCGCGATCTTCGCGGGCTCGGATGACATGGCCGCCGGCGCGCTCACCACCGCGCACCGCCGCGGGGTCAAGGTGGCCGACGCGCTGTCGATTGCCGGCTTTGGCGACGATGCGCTGGCCGGCTATGTCTGGCCGCCGCTCACCACCGTGCGCCAGCCGGTCCGCGCGTTCGGCTGGAACGCCGCGGACATGCTGCTTTCTGCGGCCGACGACGACGCTCCCGCCGAGCGGCGCGAACTCACTTATGAGATCATCGTCCGGGACTCGACGGGGCCGGTCAGCCGATAAGCCAGAGCGCCGCGGCCAGGGACAGCCCGAAGGCGACCGCGGTCGCAACTACGATCACCACCACCGGCCGCGCACCCGCCTCCAGCAGCTTGGCGAGGGGCGAGCGCACCGCGGTAGCGGTGACCGCGGCTGCAAGCAGCCATGTGGCGGCGTGCTCCGCCGCCCCGGCGGCGATCGGGGAAATGACGCCCAGCGAATTGACTCCGGCGAGCAGGAAGAACCCTACCACGAACCAGGGGACTCTCGCCCCCTTGCGCACCTCGCCGCGCGGCAGGAACAGCGCCACGATCGCGAGCACGGGAGCGAGCAGCGCGACGCGGGTCAGCTTGACGATGGCGGCGATCTGACCCGCAGCATCCGAATAGGAATAGCCGGCGCCCAGCGCCTGCGCGACGTCGTGGATCGAGGCGCCAAGCAGGAAGCCCGCCCGCAGATCGTCGAACGCCATCGCGTGCGCCGCGAACGGATAGACGACCATGGCGAGCGCGGAGCAGGCGGAGATCACCACCAACACCAGAGTGAGTTGTGTCTGCGAAGCGCGCCGCTCGCCCAGGGTCGTCGCCAGCGCCATCGCCGCCGAGGCACCGCAGATCGCCACCGCGCCGCCCGCCAGCGTTCCGAACGCGACGCTATCCCCGAGTCGTCGGGCGACCCATATGCCCGATCCGATCGTCACTGCCACGATGGCGAAGACGGCGAGCAGCGCTCCCGGGCCGAGCGCCATGATCTGCCCGAAGGTGACCCGTACGCCGACCAGCACGATCCCCCAGCGCAGCAGCGAGCGCGACGCAAAGGCGAGCCCGGGCGTCAGCCGTGCATCGGCAGACAGGAAGTTGAGCGCGAGCCCGATCAGCAGCGCCATCAGCGTCAGCGGTGCGCCATAATGGTCCGAGATGAACCCTGCAGCGAGCGTGCCCATCACGACGATAGCAAGGCCGGGCACATAGTTGCGCCAGCCGACTTGCGGGCTCGGTTCGATGTCGCCGTACAGGTCGGCAGCCATCGGGAGGGGACGCTTTGGCGCGAGGGTCATGCGGATATGACTAGCCGAGCAGTACGGGATATGACAACGGTATCACAACTAGGGAGAGGCGTATGGATCAGGCGAACCGCGGACGCTGGGCAATCGTGGCGCTGGTGTTCGTCGCGATCATGCTCAACTATGTCGATCGCCAGATCCTGGCGCTGCTCAAACCGACGCTGGAGGCGGAATTCGGCTGGTCGGACGGCAACTATGCCGACATGCTCTCCGGTTTCCAAGTCGCGGCGGCGGTGGCGTTCCTCGGTACCGGCTGGTTCATCGACCGTGTCGGGCTGAAGCGCGGCTTCGCTTTGGGTGTGGCGGTGTGGAGCCTGGCCGGCATGGCGCATGCCTTTGCCACCACCGTCGGCGGGTTCATCGCTAGCCGCGTGGTGCTGGGCGCGGCCGAATCGATCGGCACGCCCGCGGCGGTGAAATCCGCCGCCACCTATTTCACGCCGCGCGAGCGCTCGATCGCGTTGGGCATCGGCAACACCGCGCCCAATGTCGGCGCGATCGTGACGCCACTGGTGATCCCTGCGGTGGCGGTGGCGTTCGGGTGGAAGGCCGCCTTCCTGCTGGCCGGTGGTGCTGGGCTGATCTGGGTGGTGTTCTGGCTGGCGCTGCGCGTTCCCGCTGTTGCGCAAAGCGGCGAAGTGCCCGCTCCGATCCGCTGGGCGTCGCTGTTCCGCCGCCGCGAGACTTTGGCGATCGCACTCGCGAAGGTGCTGTCGGACCAGGTGTGGTTCTTCATGCTCGCCTGGCTGCCGGACCTGTTCCACCGGATGTTCGGGCTTCAGCAGGGCACGGTCGGGCTGCCGGTCGCGCTGGCCTATTGCATGGCCGCTGCCGGCGCGCTGACCGGCGGCTGGCTGCCGACCCGGTTTATGGCGGGCGGCTGGTCACTGAACCGCGCCCGCAAAACGACCTTGCTCATCTACGCGGTCCTGATCCTGCCCGTCTCGCTGGTGATGCTGGTCAGCAGCCCTTGGACCGCGGCGCTGCTGCTGGGCCTCGGTCTGTTCGCGCACCAGGGCTTTTCCACCAACGTGTTCGGCGTGGCGACCGACGTGGTGCCGGCGCGTGCGGTGGGCTCGACGATCGGCATTGCGGCGTTCTGCGGCAACCTGTGGTCGATCGTGCTGATCCAGCTTGCCGCGGTCAGCCTGGCGCATGGCTGGGGCTATGGCCCGCTGCTCGGCATCTGCTCGATCTCCTACCTAGTTGCGCTTGGCTGCGTGCACCTGCTGATCCCACGCATCGTGGCGGTGGAGGACGACGGCTCGGGTGCGGTGGCGATGGGGCACTAGACGCGACGCGCGTGCGTTGCGCCCTGCGATGCACGCCTTCGCCGCCCTGCTGGACTCGCTGATCTACACCCGGTCGCGGCTCGCCAAGCTGAAGCTGATCGGCGATTACCTGCGCGTTACGCCCGATCCCGATCGCGGCTGGGCGATGGCCGCGCTGACCGGCGACCTCGACCTGCCCGGCGTCAAACCCGCGCTGATCCGCGCGCTGATCGAGGAGCGGGTCGATCCGATCCTGTTCCGGATGAGCCGCGACTTTGTCGGCGACACCGCCGAGACGGTGGCGCTGCTGTGGCCCGAGCCGATGCGGGTGGAGGAGCCCACGCCGCTTACCGTCTCCGAGACGGTCGAGCGGCTGCGCCACCTGTCCCGTTCAGATGCGCCGGCGGTGCTGGCGGCGATGCTCGACCGGCTCGACGCCGACGAACGCTTCGCGCTGCTCAAGATGGCGACCGGCAGCTTGCGGATCGGCGTCTCGGCGCGGCTTGCCAAGCAGGCGTTCGCCGATGCCTTCGGGCTCGACGTCGAGGCGGTGGAGGAGGTGTGGCACGGCATCCACGCGCCCTATCCCACTTTATTCGCCTGGGCGGAGGGCGGTGCGCAGCCGATCGCGGCGGACGTGCCGGTGTTCCGCCCGTTCATGCTCGCCCACCCGCTGGAGGACCTGCGCATCGACCTCGCCGATTATGCCGCCGAGTGGAAATGGGACGGCGTGCGCGTCCAGATCGTCCACATGGCGGGCGAGACGCGCCTCTACAGCCGTACCGGTGACGACGTCACGCGCGCCTTTCCCGATGTCGCCGCCGCCTTTGCCGAGACCGGCGTGGTCGACGGCGAGCTGATGGTGAAGGGCGAATATCAAGGCGGAGAGGCGGCGAGCTTCAACGCGCTCCAGCAGCGCCTCGGCCGCAAGGTGGTATCCGCCAAGATGCTGGAGGAGGCGCCCGCCTTTGTCCGCCTCTACGACATCCTGTTCGACGGGCCCGAGGACCTGCGCGAAATGCCCTGGACCGCGCGGCGTACGCGGCTGGAGGCGTTCATGCCGCGGCTCGATCCGGCGCGGTTCGACCTGTCTTCGCTGATCGAAGCCGAGGACTTCACCGCGCTGGAGGGCATCCGCGCCGGCGCGCGCGACGCGGCGATCGAGGGCGTGATGCTCAAGCGACGCACATCGCCCTATGTGGCAGGGCGGCGCACCGGCCTGTGGTACAAGTGGAAGCGCGATCCGCTCACCGCCGACTGCGTGATGATGTACGCGCAGCGCGGCAACGGGCGGAGATCGTCCTTCTACAGCGACTATACATTCGGCTGCTGGACCGACGACGGGGAGCTGCTGCCGGTCGGCAAGGCGTATAGCGGGATCACCGACGAGGAACTGAAGCAACTCGACGCCTTCGTCCGCCGCAACACGGTCAACCGATTCGGCCCGGTGCGCGAAGTGGAGAAGACCTTGGTGCTGGAGGTGGCGTTCGATTCGATCCACGCCTCCGGCCGCCACAAGTCCGGCGTGGCGATGCGCTTCCCTCGCATAGCGCGCATCCGCACCGACAAGCCCGCGGCGGAGGCGGACACGCTGGAGGCGCTGAAGCGGCTGGTGACGTAACTAGAACCCGCTCAGGAACGCGGCGACGTTGCGGCCAAGCGCCTCCACCGCATAGCCGCCCTCCATCACCACCGCGGTAGGCAGGCCAAGCGCGGAGATGTCGGCGGCGAGCCGTGGGTAATCGTCTGTAGTGAGCGCGAAGTGCGAGATTGGGTCGCCGGCCCAAGTGTCCGCGCCGAAGCTGACCACCAGGAATGTGGCGCCGAAGCGCGCGATCGCGTCGAGCGCCTGCGCCTGCGCCGCGCGGAAGGCGGCGGCGCTGGTGCCCTGGGGCAGCGGCAGGTTGAGCGTCGCGCCGGTGCCATCGCCGTCGCCTGTCTCGTCGGCATGGCCCCAGTAGAAGGGGTAATCGGTCGCGGGGTCGGCATGGACGCTGGCGTAGAACACGTCGCCGCGGCTCCAGAAGATGTCCTGGGTGCCGTTGCCATGATGATAGTCGATGTCGAGCACCGCGACGCGCGCGTGACCGGCGTCGCGTGCCGCCTGGGCGGCGATGGCGGCATGGTTGAGGTGGCAATAGCCGCCGCAATAGTCCGCGCCGGCATGGTGACCAGGCGGGCGGCACAAGGCGAAGGCCGTCCGCTCGCCGCCCAGCACCGCCCGCGTCGCGGCGAGCGCGGACTGGCTGCTCCCGTAAGCCGCAGCCCAGGTGTCGGACGTGATCGGCGTGGTCGCATCGAAGGCGTGTGCGCCCATCAGCGCGTCGATCCGCGACAGGCGGAGCGGGCGGCGGCCGACCACCGGAAAGGCGTAAGGGATCGCCTCGCCGGGCCTGCCGACGTCGGCCCAGAGACGCGGCGCCTGTTTCAGGAAATCGATATAAGCAGCGGTGTGGACCGCGAGGATCGGCGCCTCTCCCTGATCAGCGGGCGGTTCGGCCCCGCCGACCGCGTGAAGGATCGCCTCTGCCCGGGCCGCTATCGCGGCATAGTCGGTAAAGCCGCCGTTGTGCAGCTCCTGCCGCGGTTGATGGCGCAGCTGTTCGGGGGCGAAGAACCGGCGCATCAGGATCTGCGCGGCGCGAGCAGCAGCACCGCGACGCCGGCGAGGGCGGAGGCGAGGGAGCCGAGGAGGACGCCGAGTTTGACCTCCTCGATCAGGGCTTCCTGCCCAGGAAAGGCGAGGCCGCCGATGAACAAGCTCATGGTGAACCCGATGCCCGCCACCAAGGCCATGCCGTAGAGTTGGAGCCACGAAACGCCGCCCGGTCGCGCCGCAATGCCCAGGCGCACCGCCCCCCAGATCGCGCCGAAGATGCCGATCTGCTTGCCGACGAACAGCCCCGCGGCGATGCCCAGCACGAGGGGCGCGGTGAGCGCTTCCGCGCCGATGCCGGCAAAGGAGATGCCGGCATTGGCGAAGGCGAACAGCGGCACCACGCCATAGGCGATCGGCGGATGCAGCGCATGTTCCAGCCGGTGGAGCGGCGAGTGCGCCGCATCGGGCGCGCCCGGCGTCGGCACGATGGGGATGAACATCGCGGTCAGCACTCCCGCCACCGTCGCATGGACGCCCGACTGGAGCACGAACAGCCACAAGGCGGCACCCACCAGCAGATAGGGCCACAGCGCGTCCACGCGTCGGCGGTTCATCACGTACAGGACCAGCAGCGCCACGCAGGCGCCCGCGAGCGGGAAGGCGCGGATGCTTTCGGTATAAGCGAGCGCGATGATCGCCACCGCGCCGAGATCGTCGACGATGGCGATGGCGGTAAGCAGCAGCTTCAGCCCGGAGGGCGCACGGCTGCCGAGCAGCGCCAGCACGCCGATCGCGAAGGCGATGTCGGTGGCGGCGGGCACCGCCCAGCCGCGCTGGAAGGCAGGCTGCTCGCCCGTCACCGCCAGATAGACCAAAGCGGGCACCGCCATGCCCGCGGCGGCGGCGAGGAAGGGCAGGCGTCGCCGGTCCCAGCTGGCCAGCCGCCCATCGACGAACTCGCGCTTGATCTCCAGCCCGACCAGCAGGAAGAACAAAGCCATCAGCCCGTCGTTGATCCACAGGTGGACGGTCATCGGCCCGAGGTCCGGCGCGAGGACGGGGCCGGTCTTCAGGTGCAGGACGTGCTGGTAGAGTTCCGCCGTGGCGGGCAGGTTGGCGACCACCATCGCCAGCACCGCCGCGATCAGCAGCACGACGCCCCCGGTCGCCTCGCTGGCCAGGAAGTCGCGCAGGGCGGAAAGGGGCTTGCGGATAACGGGCGTGGTCACCGATCCCGGGTAGCGGGACCGGCCGGGAAGGGGAAGCACAAGCCGGCGGCGGGGATTGGCACGCGCCTTGCTGCATTGGGCCCGTACTCAAGGGCCCGTCACCGCAGCATGACCGTTTCCTCCATTGCCGCCTCCAGCAACCATGGCCGCGTCCAGGCCGCGATCGCGCAGGCCGCGTCGCGCACGGGCGTGGACTTCAACTACCTGCTCGGCCAGGCCAAGGTGGAGAGCGGGCTGAACGCCAATGCGCGCGCCGGCACCTCCTCGGCCACCGGCCTTTACCAGTTCATCGAGCAGAGCTGGCTGGCGGTGGTGAAGAAGCACGGCGCCACCCATGGCCTGGGCTGGGCGGCGGATGCGATCGGCCAGTCGGGCGGGCGGATGACCGTGACCGACGGCGCCACCCGGTCCGCAATCCTCAACCTGCGCAACAATCCCGAGGTCGCCAGCCTGATGGCGGCCGAGCATGCCAGCGACAATGCCGATGCGTTGCAGGGCACTTTGGGCCGCACCGCCAACGGTACGGACCTCTACATGGCGCACTTCCTGGGCCTGGGTGGTGCCAAGCAGTTCCTGGCGGCGATGCAGGCCAACCCGGACCGGCCCGCCGCGGCGATGTTCCCCGGCGCCGCACGCGCCAACCGCAACGTCTTCTTCGAGCGCGACGGCAGCGCGCGATCGCTGTCGCAAGTGTACGAGCGGTTCGCCGGCAAGCTGGGCGACGGTGCCGCTTCTGCCGTCTCTCCTGCCGTTGCCGGCAAGAATTTGCCGGCGATGCAGTTCGCCGCCCAGGCGCTGCAGATGGACGGCGACACCACGGTGATCACCGGCAACGGCCAGAGTGCGCATGATGCCATGTCCTGGGCGCATTACACTCTGGGTCGGATCGAGAGCGCGCAGGCCAATGCCGCCTCGCTGCTGCGCCCGTCGCCGGACAATGCCCGGCTTGCCTATATGATGCTCGCGAGCATGGGAGCTTGAACCGGTGAAGCTCCTCTCCAATGCGCGCCAGGGCGCGCTGCCGCTCGCCATCCTGCTGCTCGTCGTCGTGATGGTGGTGCCGATTCCGGCCTTCCTGCTCGACGTGTTCTTCATCGCCAATATCGCGATCAGCCTCGCGGTGCTGATGGTGGCGCTGAACGCGCAGAAGCCGCTTGACTTCTCCGCCTTCCCAACGGTGCTGCTGTTCGCCACCCTGTTCCGTCTCGGCCTCAACGTCGCCTCCACCCGCGTGGTGCTGGTCCACGGGCATGAGGGTGAGGCGGCCGCCGGCCATGTCATCGAGGCGTTCGGGACGTTCCTGATCGGTGGCGACTATGTCGTTGGCATCTTCGTCTTCACCATCCTGATGATCATCAACCTGATCGTGGTGACCAAGGGCGCGGGCCGCGTCTCCGAAGTGTCGGCGCGCTTCACGCTCGATGCGCTGCCCGGCAAGCAGATGGCGATCGACGCCGATCTCAACGCCGGCCTGATCACGCCGGAGGACGCCAAGAAGCGCCGCGTCGAGGTTTCCACCGAGGCCGATTTCTACGGCTCGATGGACGGCTCGTCGAAGTTCGTGAAGGGCGACGCGATCGCCGCGATCCTGATCCTCGCGGCGAACATCGTCGGCGGGCTGATCCTGGGGCCGGTGAGCCACGGCATGAGCATCGGCGATGCCGCCAAGGGCTATACCCTGCTGGCGATCGGCGACGCGCTGGTGGCGCAGCTGCCCTCGCTGATGCTCTCGATCGCCGCCGCCGCGATCGTCACCCGCGTTTCGGACGAGAGCGACCTTGCCGGCCAGATCGGCCGCCAGTTCGGCTCGGCGCGAACCTGGACGCCGGTGGCGGTGATCCTGGGCCTGCTCGGCATCATGCCCGGCATGCCGCACCTCATCATCCTGCCCGCCGCGGGTCTGGCCGGCTTCGCCGCGTGGAAGATGCACCAGATCGCCAAGCGCCCCGCGCCGGTGGAGGCGCCGGTCGCTGCCGAGCCGGTCGATCCCTCGCGGATCGGCTGGGACGAGGTGACCGAGCAGATGCAGGTCAACCTCGACATCGGCTATGGCCTGGTGCCGCTGGTCGACGAGCGCCGCGGCGCGCCGCTGATGGGCCGGATCACCGGCGTGCGGCGGCAGCTGTCCAAGGAACTGGGCTTCGTGGTGCCGCAATGCCGCGTGCGCGACGACATCAACCTCGCGCCCTATACCTATCGCGTCGTCGTCGGCGGCGTGGTGGTGGGCGAGGACCAGGTCTCGCCCGACGAGATGCTGGCGCTGGATACCGGCCAGGCGGTCGGCACCCTCTTGGGCAAGAAGGCCAAGGACCCGACCTTCGGGCTGGACGCGACCTGGATCGCGCCGGGCGATGCCGATGCCGCGACCGGCCAGGGCTTCCTGGTGGTCGACGCCGCCACGGTGATGGCGACGCACCTCAACCATGCGCTCGCCAGCAACTCGGCCGACATGCTCGGCGCCGACGAGGTGCAGGCGCTGCTCGACGGGCTCAAGGAGCGTTCGCCCCAGCTGGTCGCCGCGCTGACTCCGCAGCCGCTGTCGCTGACCACGCTGACCGCGGTGCTCAAGAGCCTGCTGACCGAGGGCGTGCCGCTCAAGGAATTCCGCCGCATCGCCAGCGCCATCGCGGTGGCGGCGCAGCGCAGCCAGGATGCCGACGAGATCGTCGAGCTGATCCGCCCGACGCTTGGTCCGCTGATCGTCCAGCGCCTGTGCGGGGTGCGCGAGCCGCTGCGGGTGATGACGCTGGAAGGCAGCCTGGAGGCGATCCTGGGACAAGCCGCACGCACCGATCCGTCGCGCCGCCACGTCGTCGAGCCCGAGCTCGGCCGCCGCATCACCGAGGCGCTCCAGCAGGCCGCCGCGCCGCTGATCGCCGAGGCCAAGCCCTTCGCGCTCGTCGTCCAGCCGGCGATCCGCGTCGCCATCCGCAAGCTGGTTCGCACCGTTCTGCCGGACACCCCCGTCATGAGCTTCTTCGAGGTTCCCGAGGACAAGGCCGTCGAGGTCGTCGCCGTGATCGGCGCGCCCGTCCACCAGCCGGCGCTCGCGGCATGAGCGCTGAGCCGCACCGCAGCGCCTTCGCCGAGGCGACGCCGCTGACCTATGGTCCCCGCGCCCGCGCGAAGGCGGAGCGTGCTTCGGTCGAGGAGCATCTGCCACTGGTCAAGCGGCTCGCCTGGCACGTCCATGGCAGCGTCTCCACCGCGGTGGAGGTGGAGGATCTTGTCCAGGTCGGACTGGTCGCCTTGGTCGAGGCGGCGGCGAGCTTCGAGGATCGCGGGCTCGTCACCTTCAAGCAGTATCTGGTCACGCGGGTGCGCGGCGCGATGATCGACGAGCTGCGCCGCCACGCCGCGATGACCCGCGGCGCGATCAAGCGTCGCCGCCTCTACCAGCAGACCGTCTCCACCCTCACCGCAGAACTCGGCCGCGCGCCGGAGGAAGCCATGATCGCCCAGCGCCTGGGGGTGACCCCCGACAAGCTCCGCACCGACTATCTCTCCGCACAGGCCGCGCAGTTCGATTCGATCGACGAGGTCTATGCCGATGACCAACCCTGGTTCGCCGACGATACGCCCGATGCGTTCGAGCAGCTCGCCGAGAGCCAGGTGCGCGACCGGCTGATCGCTGCAATCTCGGCCCTGCCCGAGCGCGAGGCGATGGTGATCCAGCTCTACCATGTCGAGGAACTGAACCTGGAGGAGATCGGCCAGGTGCTCGGCGTCGGCGCCGCGCGCGTCTGCCAGATCAAGGCGAGCGCGCAGGCCAAGCTGAAGAAGGCGATGCTGCGGAACTAAAGCCCCTCCCCTGAAGGGAGGGGCTATTGATCCAGGTCAGCCACTTGATTCGGAACGTCGGCCTGCGCCCGCGCGTCTATCGGCGCCATGCTGCAACCCGAGACCCCGATGTTCCCCTGGCGCCATCCGGCGCAAACCGAACTCGAAGCCCTGCTCAAGACGCATGTCGAGGATGCCGGATTCCCGTGCGTCGGCGCCAAGGCGGCGCTGGCGAAGGGCACGCTCAACGTGCTTGCCTGCAACCGGATCGACAGCGCCTGGGACGACCTGCGCATCCACGACGGGCTGGTCCGCTTCGCGCAGGATTACAAGGAGCAGCCGGCGCTGTTCCGCAGCTTCGCGGCGGTGTTCGATGGCCCGGCGGACCTGACCGAGGAGGCGTTCGAGCGCGCCTTGTGGGCGCGGGTCCAGTCGCTGTCGGACAAGGATCGCTGGCGCGGACAGGATTATGACGCGCGGGTCAGCCATGATCCGGACGATCCGCACTTCTCGCTGAGCTTCGGGGGCGAGGCGTTCTTCGTCGTCGGCCTGCATCCGAACGCCAGCCGTCCGGCGCGGCGGTTCGCGCGGCCGACGCTGGTGTTCAACTTGCACGACCAGTTCGAGACGCTGCGTGCCCAGGGCAAGTATGAGACGATGCGCGAGAAGATCCTGGTGCGCGACGAGGCGCTGGCCGGATCGCGCAATCCGATGCTGTCGCGCCACGGCGATGCCAGCGAGGCACGGCAGTATAGCGGCCGTGTGGTGGGCGAGGAATGGCGTTGCCCGTTCAGCTACGGCAAGGACGCATGAACCGCATCCCGCCGCGCAGCGGCACCGCCTTCCGCCTTGCCGCCGGCCAGCGGCTGGAGGTGATCGATCCGATGGGGGTGCAGGTGTCGGACCTGCTCGCCTTCAACGCGGACGATGTTCGCGAGGTGATCTCGGCGGGGCGGACGTTCGACTATGCCGAGACGATCTATCTGACGGCTGGCCACAGCCTCTATTCGAACCGATCGCGCCCGCTGCTGGAGATCGTCGCCGACACGGTCGGGCGGCACGACTTTCTGCTGACGCCGTGCAGCATCGACACCTTCCGCCACTTCTATCCCGACCGGCCCGAGCATCGCGGCTGTTTCGGCAACCTCGCCGAGGCGCTGGCGCCCTTTGGCATCACGCCGGACATGATCCCGGCGGCGTTCAACTGCTTCATGAACGTGCCGGTGGACGGCGAGACGGGGAAGCTGCGGGTGCTGCCGCCGATCAGCCGCGCCGGCGACAGCATCACCTTCCGCGCGTGCGTGGACGTGATCATCGGCATGACCGCCTGCTCGGCCTATGACTCGAACGGCGGCAGCTTCAAGCCGATTGACTGGCGCGTCTTCGACTGAGGCGCGAAGCCCCGGCGGCCTTGCGACCACCGGGGCTCGTCAGACTCTCTATATCGGCGCGGCTTAGCCGAGCAGCTTGAGCACGCCCTGCTGCGACTGGTTGGCCTGCGCCAGCATCGCCGTCGAGGCCTGGCTCAGGATCTGCGCCTTGGCGAGATTGGTGGTCTCGGTGGAGAAGTCGGCGTCCTCGATGCGGCTACGCGCGTCGGAGAGGTTGGTCGCATTCGAGGTCAGGTTGTTGACCGCCGATTCCAGCCGGTTCTGCGCCGCGCCCAGGTTAGCGCGGGTGGTGGCGACGCTCGCCAGCGCACTGTCGAACTTGGCGAGGGTGAGGCCGGTCGCCAGCTTCGCCTCGGTCGCGTCGGCGGGATCGGCGGTGAAATCGACGATCTGCGACAGCTGGCCGACCGCGGGCGGGCCGGCGCCATAGGCGACGTCCAACTCCGGCAGCTCGATCGTCACGGTGTCGCTGGCGTTGGCGCCGGCCTGGATGGTGATGTCGTTGTCCGCGGTCGAGAACAGGTTCTTGCCGTTGAAGCTGGTGTTCTGCACCACCGACTGGATCTGCTGCGCCAGGGCTTCCTGCTCAGCGCCGATGTTGGCGAGGTCGCTGGTCGAATAGGTGCCGTTACCCGCCTGCACCTGGAGCTCGCGCATGCGCTGGAGCATGTTGCTAACCTCGTCGAGCGCGCCCTCGGCGGTCTGTGCGAGGCTGATGCCGTCGTTGGCGTTGCGGATGCCCTGGTTCATGCCGCGGATCTGCGCGGTCATGCTGCTGGCGATGGCGAGGCCGGCGGCATCGTCCTTGGCCGAGTTGATGCGCTTGCCGGTGGACAGGCGCTCCATGGCGGTCGACAGCGCGTCCTGCGCCTTGGCCGACGCGTTGGACGCGCGCAGCGACGAGATGTTGCTTCCGATGACGGTCACGGTGAGAATCTCCGAATGATGCGGGCGATGCCCGCCCAGGCGGTGGCCCCCGCCACCCGAAGATAGAAACGGCTGCCGCGCCGCGATCTTTAGCGATGAATCGAAAGCCCCGGCGGTCTCGCGACCACCGGGGCTTCTGAAACACTACGTCTGCGAACGGCTTAGCCGAGCAGCTTGAGCACGCCCTGCTGCGACTGGTTGGCCTGCGCCAGCATCGCGGTCGAGGCCTGCGACAGGATCTGCGACTTGGCCAGGTTGGTCGTCTCGGTGGAGAAGTCGGCATCCTCGATCCGGCTGCGCGCGTCGCTGAGGTTGGTGGCGTTCGAGGTCAGGTTGTTGACCGCCGATTCCAGGCGGTTCTGCACCGCGCCCAGACCCGAGCGCGCGGTGGCGACCTGCGCCAGCGCATCGTCGAACTTGGTGAGATAATCGTCGGTGCCCGCGGTGCCGGCGTCGGCGACGGTGACGTCCACCGCCTGTGCCACCAGGATCGCGCTGCCGGCCGCGTCCAGCTCGCCCAGCGTCATGCTGACGGTGTCGGACGCATTGGCGCCGGCCTGGATGGTGATGGTGTTGCTGGCGGTCGAGAACAGGTTCTTGCCGTTGAAGCTGGTGTTGGAGATCACGCTGGTGATCTGCGCGCTCAGCGCGGTCATCTCGGACTTGATGTTGGTCTTGTCGCCGTCGGCATAAGTGCCGTTCTTCGACTGGACGGTCAGCTCGCGCATGCGCTGGAGCATGTTCGAGACCTCGTCGAGCGCGCCCTCGGCGGTCTGCGCGAGGCTGATGCCGTCATTGGCGTTGCGGATGCCCTGGTTCATGCCGCGGATCTGCGCGGTCATGGACGAGCTGATGGCGAGGCCGGCGGCATCGTCCTTCGCCGAGTTGATGCGCTTGCCGGTCGACAGCCGCTCCATGGCGGTGGACAGCGAGGCCTGCGCCTTGGCCGACGCGTTGGACGCGCGCAGCGACGAGATGTTGCTTCCGATAACGGTCACGTTGGTTCACTCCGATTGATGGCGGGGCGTTGCCGCCGCGCAAAGGCGGTGGCCCCCGCCACCCACATCAGGAAACGGCCGGCGTGGCCGAAGTTTTAGCGGTTTTGCGTCATCCACGCCGCCGGAGCCCGGACGCACGAAGCCCCGGCGGTCCGCGAAGGACCGCCGGGGCGAGTGTCGGCTCCAACCCCTGGTGTCAGAGCGGGGGCGGGGCCGGAGCCGCGTCAAGCGCGGCTTAGCCGAGCAGCTTGAGCACGCCCTGCTGCGACTGGTTGGCCTGGGCCAGCATCGCGGTGGAGGCCTGGCTCAGGATCTGCGCCTTGGCGAGGTTGGTGGTCTCGGTGGAGAAGTCCGCGTCCTCGATGCGGCTGCGCGCATCGGAGAGGTTGGTGGCATTCGAGGTCAGGTTGTTGACCGCCGACTCCAGCCGGTTCTGCGCCGCGCCCAGGCCCGCCCGCGTCGTCGCCACCTTGGCGATCGCGGTGTCATACTGGGTCAGCGTCGCCGCGGCGACCGAGGCGCCGCCGGTCACCACCGCGGCGAGGTCGGTATCAGTCGACAGGTTCGACATGGTCATGGTGACGGTGTCGCTCGCATTCGCGCCGGCCTGGATCGAGATCGAGGCGTTGGTGCCGTCGAACAGCTTCTTGCCGTTGAAGCTGGTGTTGGTGATCACGTTGCTGATCTGCGCGGCGAGCGCGTCCTGCTCGGCCTTGATGTTCGCGGTGTCGGTGGTCGAATAGGTGCCGTTCTTCGACTGGACCTGCAGCTCGCGCATGCGCTGGAGCATGTTGGTCACCTCGTCGAGTGCGCCTTCCGCGGTCTGGGCGAGCGAGATGCCGTCGTTCGCGTTGCGGATACCCTGGTTCATGCCGCGGATCTGCGCGGTCATGCTGCTGGCGATCGCGAGGCCGGCGGCATCGTCCTTGGCCGAGTTGATGCGCTTGCCGGTCGACAGCCGCTCCATGGCGGTGGCGAGCGAGTCCTGCGCCTTGGCCGACGCGTTGGACGCGCGCAGCGACGAAATGTTGCTTCCGATAACGGTCATGATGGTCTCCATGTGTCCGGCGCCGTCCACCGCCCCCGAGGCGAAGGCTGGACACCCGGACCATGAAACGGCCGCTTCGGGCCGGGCTTAAGGATTATTTCGCGCGGCGTTTGACGGACGCGCAAAGGCCCCGGTGGCGAACCACCGGGGCCTGCCCATCGCCCGAAGGCGGCAGGTCGGAGCCGGCACCCAGAAGCGGGGGGCGGCGCCGGCTCGAACGACTTTAACTCAGCAGGCGGAGCACGCCCTGCTGCGACTGATTGGCCTGCGCCAGCATCGCGGTCGATGCCTGGTTCAGGATCTGCGCCTTGGCGAGCGCGGTGGTCTCGGTGGAGAAGTCGGCGTCCTCGATCCGGCTGCGCGCGTCGGACAGGTTCGTCGCGTTGGAGGTCAGGTTGTTGACCGCCGACTCCAGCCGGTTCTGCGCCGCGCCCAGCTTCGAGCGGACGGTCGCCACCTGGCTGATCGCGCTGTCGAAGTTGGCGATGGTCGGCACCACCGGCGTCGCCGCCGACGAATCGCCGGGCATGCCGTTTGCGGATGCGGCGAGGTCCACCACCACCGACAGCGCGTTGGCGGCCGCGTTGTTGCTGAGGTCGTCGATCGAGATCGCGATCGTGTCGCTGGCGTTGGCGCCGGCCTGGATCGTCACCGACTGCGCGGTGCCGGCCGTGCCGTTGCCCTTGAACAGGCTGGTGCCGTTGAACGTGGTGTTGTTGATCACCGAGCGGATCTGGTCGGCGAGCGCGTTCTGCTCGGCATAGATGTTCTGCTTGTCCGCGGCGGCATAGGTGCCGTTGGCCGACTGGACCGACAGCTCGCGCATGCGCTGGAGCATGTTCGACACTTCGTCGAGCGCGCCCTCGGCGGTCTGGGCGAGGCTGATCCCGTCGTTGGCGTTGCGCACGCCCTGGTTCATGCCGCGGATCTGCGCGGTCATCGACGAGCTGATGGCGAGGCCGGCGGCATCGTCCTTGGCGGAGTTGATTCGCTTGCCGGTCGATAGGCGCTCCATCGCGGTCGACAGCGAACGCGACGCCGACATCGAAGCATTGGAAGCGCGCAACGCCGAAGTGTTGCTGGCGATAACGGTCATTGGGGTCTCCTGAGCCGACGGTCGCCGCCGCCCCCCGATGAGCGGATGACGCGCCGTCCAGGCAGTTGAACGACCGATGCCCGGCAAGTTTTAGCCGGCATTGCCGGCCGGCGGCAAAGCGCCGCCCCCGCGGCACGTTCGCTCCATTTTGAGAGCGGATTCCCTGATTCCGCGTGGACGTGGGCCCGCGTGCGTACGCGTGTGTTCGTGCGTGCATGCGCCCTTGCGCACCGCCCGCGGGCCCGTCCGCGCCGCCGCCCGCGGGCGCCCGGAAAGAAGTTGCCGGCAGGCGGCAGGTTATACCCAGCGTTAACCTCTTTGCGGCAATTGGGGCCACGTCAGAGCCGGGGATTTCCAAGCACATGCGAATCATTTCTCCCACCGCCAGCGTGGCGGCGGATCGAATCGCACTCATCTCGTCGATGCGCGCTCAGGGCTTCACCGTGGAGGCGTCTACCGGGCGTCCGCAGGCTGGGCTGATGTACCTGGTTTCGGAAGGCGAGGCCGTGCCAGTGCCGGCGCGAACCCTGGTGATCGGGCGTGATGGCCGGGGCGTCTGCCCGGCCCGCGACGGTGGGCCTGCGCGGATCGCCTTCGGGCCGGAGGATGCCGCGGTTGGCAATGCCTTCGCTCGCGCGCTGATTGGCGGCGGCACCATGCCCACGGCGGCGGATCCGGAGAGCCTGGCGCTGTTCGCGCTGGCCGAGCGTGTCGCCGAGGCGGACATCACCGTGCTGGTCAACGGCCCGACCGGCACCGGCAAGGAGGTGCTGGCGCGGTTCATTCATCAGAACTCGCCGCGTCGCGACGGGCCGTTCGTTGCGATCAACTGCGCTGCGCTGCCGGAGAGCATGCTGGAGGCGATGCTGTTCGGCCACCAGAAGGGCAGCTTCACCGGCGCGTCCTCGGGCGGCGAGGGCTTCTTCCGCGCCGCGCATGGCGGCACCATCCTGCTCGACGAGATCGCGGAGATGCCGCTCTCGCTCCAGGCCAAGCTGCTGCGCGTCCTCCAGGAGCGCGAGGTGATCCCGATCGGCGCCACCCAGCCGCAGGCGGTGGACGTGCGTGTCGTCGCCTGCGCCAACCGCGACCTCCAGGCCGAAGTGGCGGCGGGCCGCTTCCGCGCCGACCTCTACTATCGCCTGTCGGTCTTCCCGCTCACCACCCGCGCGCTGGCCGAGCGGCCGCAGGACATTCCCGCGCTCGCCGCGACCATGATCCTGCGCCACGCCGGCAACCGTTCGGTGGTGCCGTGGCCGAGCGCCGAAGCGATCGAAACGCTGTGCGATCATGACTGGCCCGGCAACGTGCGCGAGCTGGAGAATGTGATCCAGCGCGCTTTGCTGTTCGCCGCCGGCGACACGATCGAGGTGTCGCACATCGTGTTCGATCGCCCCGCCGCGCGCCCCGCCGCCAACGATGCCGCGGGCACCCTGGGCCAGGTCGTCCAGCTCTCCGAATTCGCCGCGATCCGCGAGACTTTGCGCCAGTGCGGCGGCTCGCGCATCGAGACCGCCAAGCGTCTGGGCATTTCGGAACGAACCTTGCGTTACCGGCTCGCGAAGGCTCGCGAGCAGGGGGACGACATCGTGAAGGCGATTAGCGCATGAGTGTGGGTGGCATCGGCGGCGTCGACCGCGTGATGGCGCTGCGCGCCCAGATCCTGGAGCGCAACAGCGCGCTCCAGCGCGCCAATCAGGCGGCGTCCAGCCCCGTCGAGACCGCGGCCAAGCCGGCGAGCTTCGCCGACACGCTGGAGGGTGCGCTCAAGAGCGTCAACGACGGGCAGCAGCGCGCCTCCGCTCTGTCCGAGCAATATGAGCGCGGCGAGACCATCGACATCGCCAAGGTGATGCTCGCTCGCCAGGAAGCGTCGGTCGGTTTCGAGGCGACGCTGCAAGTCCGCAACAAGCTCTTGTCCGCCTACAAGGACATCATGAGCATGCCGGTGTAATCGACCCATGGCCAACGCTCTCGCTCCCGCCGCGCCGCCCATGAACGCCATGGTTCCCGAGCGCTTCGCCAATCCCCTGCGCCAGATTCAGGGGGTGTTCGCCCAGCCCGCCGTGCGCCGCGCTGGCCCGATGGCGCTGATGGTCACCCTGCTCGGCGGCGCCGCGCTGGCGTGGTCGGCGCTGTCGACCCCGCCGCAGAAGACCCTGTTTTCGGGCCTCGCCGATGCCGACAAGGCGGCGGTCACCTCGGCGCTGTCCGCCGCGAACATCGACAGCCACGTTGATGACGCCACCGACACGCTGACGGTGGACGAGGACGACTACTCCAAGGCGCGCATGCTGCTTGCCGGCCAGGGCCTGCCCAAGGCGGCGCCGGGCGGCTACGCGCTGCTCGACCAGCTGCCGATGGGCGTGTCCCGCGCGGTCGAAGGCGAGCGTCTGCGCCAGGCGCGGGAGACCGAGCTGGCGCGTTCGATCCAGGAGATCGACGCGGTGGCCGAGGCGCGCGTCCACCTCGCCATGCCGGAAGCCTCGGTATTCGTCCGCGACAATGCCGCGCCGTCCGCCTCCGTCGTGGTCAAGCTGCAGGGTGGTCGTGCATTGAGCGAGGCGCAGGTCGCTTCGATCGTCAATCTCGTCGCCTCGTCCGTGCCCGGCATGAAGCCCGAGGCGGTGACGATCGTCGACCAGATGGGCGGCCTCCTGTCCAAGCCCGGCGGTGTCGGCGGCAGCGCGTCGAGCGAGCGGATCGCCTTCCAGCGCCAGGTGGAGGACAAGTATCGCCAGCAGCTCCAGCAGCTGCTGACGCCCCTCGTCGGCGCTGGCAACTTCACCGCCGAGGTTCAGGCCGAGGTCAATCTCGACGAGACCCAGGCGACCCGCGAGAGCTTCGAGAAGCAGGGCGCGCTGCGCGCCGAGGCGGGGCAGTGGACCGGCAACCAGGCCGCGTCGCCTGCGCCCGGCGGCATCCCCGGCGCGCTCAGCAACACGCCGCCGCCTGCCGCGACGCTCCAGCAGCCGACCCCCGCGGTCGGCGCCACCGGCACCAACCCGCAGCCGCAGGCCGGCACGCCCGCGCCCGACGCCAACAAGCAGTCGGACCAGTACAGCCGCGCCTATGATCTGGGCAAAGAGGTCTCCGTCACCCGCGCCGCGCCCGGCGGGGTCAAGCGGCTCACCGTCGCGGTGTTGCTGCGCGAGCCCGAGAAGGGCCGCCGCACCGCGATGGAGATCGGCCAGATCAACGATCTGGTGAAGTCCGCGGTCGGCTTCGATCAGGCGCGCAACGACGTCGTCACGGTGATCAGCAAGAAGTTCGCCGACACCGGCGCCGAGGCCGAGGGTCCCGCCTGGTACGACAATGCCTGGCTGCCGATGCTGGCGCGCAACCTGACCGCGATCGTGATCGCGCTGCTGGTGCTGCTACTCGGCGTCCGCCCGCTCGCCAAGGCGCTGATGGGCAAGCGCGAGGAAGCGCTGGACAAGCCCGCCGCCGCGCTGCCGATGGGTGGCGCAGGCGCCGCCCCGCAGTTCGACGAGGAGGGCAACCCGGTGCCCGCCGCGTCGGGGATCACCGTCGCTGCGCCGGTCAGCCTGGACCAGATCGCCGAGAGCCGCAGCTATGAGGAGCGGGTCGGCGCGGTGCGCGGCTTCACCCGTGACAATCCCGCCCGCGCCGCGCTGGCTGTGCGCGACATGATCTCGGCGGACGCACGCTGATGAGCGAGGTGGCGTTGCGCAGCTACACCGGCGTCGAGCGCGCCGCGGTGCTGATGATGCTGGTCGGCGAGGAGGAGGCCGCGGCCATCCTC
The DNA here is from genome assembly GCF_042096255.1 of Sphingomonas sp. Lineage (GTDB taxonomy): Bacteria > Pseudomonadota > Alphaproteobacteria > Sphingomonadales > Sphingomonadaceae > Sphingomonas. Next base: position 20,211 of record NZ_JBELLZ010000001.1, read on the forward strand.
CAGAAGCTCGATCCCGAAGAGGTGCGCCAGCTCGGCGCGGCGATGTTCAAAGTCGCCGACGTGTCCGAGCAGGAAGTGGAGGACGTGCTGGACGATTTCGTCGGCCGCGCCCGCGAGCGCACCGGCATCACCTTCGACCCCAAGCCCAAGGTGGAGGCGGTGATGAACCGCGCGCTTGGTCGCGAGAAGGCGTCCAGCGTGCTCGCGCGCATCACCCCGGCCGAGGCGGCGTGCGGGATCGACCTCCTCGACTGGCTCGACGCGGGCGATATCGCCGCGACGATCGAGAAGGAGCATCCGCAGATCGCCGCGGTGCTGATCGCCAACCTCGATCCCGCGGTCGGCGGCCAGGTGCTGGAACTGCTGCCCGAGGCGCTGCAGCCCGACATCCTGCACCGTATCGCCAAGCTGGGGCCGATCAGCCCCGAGGCGGTGGAAACGCTGCGTGCAATGCTGGCCGGCCGCTCGGCCGCGACCACCACCTCCACCGGCCTTCAGCTCGGCGGTACGCGCGAGGCGGCGAAGATCCTCCAGGGCGCGCGCAAGTCCACCGAGCAGCGGGTGATGCCCAAGCTGTTCAAGATCGACAAGGATGTGGCGAAGCAGATCGAGGACTCCATGTTCGTCTTCGACAACCTGCTGGAGCTGGACGACAAGAACCTCGGCACGCTCATCCGCAACATCGACGGCGACATCCTCACCCGCGCGCTTAAGGGCGTGGACGAGGGCGCACGCAACCGCTTCCTCGGCTGCATGTCGGCGCGTGCAGCGGACGGCATCCGCGACGATATGGAGGCGCGCGGGCCCATGAAGCTTTCGGAGGTGCTCGAAGCGCAGAAGGTGATCATCCAGATCGCGCGCGGCCTGGCCAAGGACGGCACCATCCAGATGGGCGCGGGCGAGGACGATTATGTTTGAGGCCGGTCGGCTGGAGCCGGCGCCGGCGGACGGGTTCGTGGCGGGGCTGGCCTCGCGCCAAGACGCCGCCGCCACGGTGCTGCGCCGCGCCTTCACCGATCGCGCCGCGCAGGGCTTCGCCCCTGCCGACCTGATCGCGCGGATCGCCGGCGCCGAGCGGCGCGAGCCGGCGCGCGAGGGTGGCCCGCGCCATTTCTCCCCCGCCGACCGCGAGGCCAATCCGACCGCTGGCTGGGACCCGCTCGATCCCGAAGAACCGACGTCACCGTTCATCGACCCGGTCGAGGCGGCGCATGCCGCGGGCTATGCCGAGGGTCTCGCCGCTGCGAAGGCCGCGGTGGAGGAAGCGGGCACCCGCGACCAGGCGTTGTTGACCGAGTTGATCGGCCAGCTCCAGGCCGGCGACCGCATCGACCGCGAGGCGGTGGCGACGCGGCTGCGTCAGACCGTGCTGCTGCTGGTCGGCAAGCTGGTTGGCGAGATCGGCGTCTCGGCGGAGCTGCTTGCCGGCCGGGTCGAGACCGCGGCGGAGCTGCTGGCGGATGCGAGCGAATCGGCGATGCTCCGGGTCAATCCGGAGGATGTCGCGCTGCTGGAGGGGCGGCTGCCCAAGACGATCTTCCCGATCGGTGACGCGGGCGTGGCGCGCGGCAGTTTCGTGCTGGAGGCGGCGTCCACCGTGGTGGAGGACGGGCCGGCGCTGTGGCTGGAACAGCTGGAAACGATGATCGAGCGCCTGCCGGTGCCGAAGTGAGATGCTGAACCGCTTCACCCACGACTATCTCGAAACGCTCGCCGCCGCGGATTTCGCGCCGCGGCCGCGCGTGTCCGGGCGGCTGGCCTCTTATGACGGACTGCTGATGGAGGCGGTCGGCCTGTCGCTCCCCGTCGGCACCGTCTGCCGCGTGGGAGACCAGGTGGAGGCGGAGGTGATCGGCTTCCGCAACGGCCGCACGCTGATGATGAACCTGGGCGGTCCCGCCGCGCTGCTGCCGCAGGCGCCGGTGCGCCCGGTCGGGCCTCCAGGCGAAGCGGAGGTCGGCGCGGCGCTGCTCGGCCGCGTCGTCGACGGTGCGGGCAAGCCGATCGACGGGCTCGGCCCGATCCGCGGTGCGCAGCATTGGCCGCTGGCCGGCAAGCCTGCGTCGCCGCTCGACCGCGGCCGCGTGCTGGAGCCGCTCGACGTCGGCGTGCGCGCGATCAACGGGCTGCTGACGATCGGCAAGGGCCAGCGCGTCGGCATCATGGCGGGCTCGGGCGTGGGCAAGTCGGTGCTGCTGGGCATGATGGTGCGCGCCGCCAAGGCGGACGTGATCGTGATCGGGCTGATCGGCGAGCGCAGCCGCGAGGTCGCCGACTTCCTCGAGACCAAGGTGGCGGGGGCCGCGCGGGCGCGCTCGGTGGTCGTGGCGGTGCCGGCCAACCACTCGCCGGTGCTGCGCATCCGCGGCGCGCTCCGCGCCACCGCGATCGCCGAGGCGTTCCGGGCGGAGGGCAAGAACGTCCTCCTCATCATGGATTCGCTCACTCGCGTCGCGCATGCGGGGCGCGAGATCGGGCTGGCGCTGGGCGAGCCCGCCTCCGCGCGCGGCTATCCGCCCTCTGCAATCGCGATGCTGCCCAACCTGATCGAGCGCGCGGGTACCGACGTCGCCAGCGGCGGCGCGATCACCGCGATCTACACGGTGCTGGCGGATGGCGACGACGGCAACGATCCCGTGGTCGATTCCGCCCGCTCGATCCTCGACGGGCATATCGTGCTGAGCCGCGCACTCGCCGAGCGCGCGGTCTATCCCGCGATCGACGTGTCGAAATCGGTCAGCCGCGTGATGACCGACATTGCGGGGGCGCACCACCTGTCCGCGGCGCGTACCTTGCGGCGCCATCTCGCCACCTATGAGGAAAACCGCGACCTGGTGCTGATGGGCGCCTATCGCGGCGGCGCGGACCCGGCGATCGATGCCGCGCTCGCCTATCATCCCGCCATCCTCGAATATGTCCGGCAGGAATCGGGCGCCAGCGTGCCGCTCGCCGATGCGGTGGGCGAGCTGACCGGCGTGTTCGGCGATGGATAGGAAGACGCTGGCGCGCATCCAGCGGGTGCGCGTGCTGCAGGCCGGGCTGGCGCAGGCGGGCGAGGTGCGCGCGCGTGACACGCTGGCGAGCGAAGCGGCGCTGTCAGACCGGATCGCCGGCCTAGCCGCGGCGGTCGCGCCGGTGCGGCAGGAGAGCACCGCCGTCTCCTTCGCCGCCGCCGCGCATTATCGCGAGCGGCTGCACCGCTCCGCGCTCACCGCCGCCGACCGTGTCGCCGCCGCCGAGAAGCAGGCGGAGGCCGCCGCCGAGGCGGCGCGCGAGGCGCGGCGCGACCAGAGCGCGGTGGAGAAACTGCTCGTTCGCGCCCAGGCCGAGGCGGTGATGCGCGAGATGCGCGCGCTGGAGGATGCGCCGGTGTTCAAGCCTTTGTCCGAGAGGCTTCGGCACGATCCTTGCTGATCGCATGTTCGCAATGATCGAGCCTGTCCTGTGATCGCGGCCGTGATCCCCGCCGCTTCCCTTTCCGGCCTCCATGCCGCCCCCGATGCGCCGCCCGGCGCAGGCGGCGACGCGCCCGCCTTCGCCGAAGCATTCGAGCGCGCGGAGGCGCCGCGCGGCAAGGCGGCTGCCGGCCGCGGCAAGGGCTTGCCGGTGGGGGATGAGGGCGAGGGGGCGTCGGAGGAGCGCCGCGACACGCGGGATGACGAAGCACCGGTTGCAGATCTGACGGGACTTATCCCCGTTGCGCTTACCGTAACGCTGGAGGCCATCGCTCCGATGACACCGTCAGCCGAGCCGACATCTTCCTCGTCATGCCGGCCTTGTGCCGGCATCCACGGCGCCGCGGACACCGCCGCACCCGCGCTCGCGGCACAGTGGACCCCGGCACAGGGCCGGGGTGACGGGGTGGAGCAAGGGCTCGCTGCTGCGCCCCTCCCCGGCGAAGGCCGGGGCCCAGGTGCGGGCGGCCCGATGCTGGATCTCGGCGTTTGCCACGAAGGCGCCACCCACGGGGTGTCGGGGCTTGTCCCCGACCGCATGCTGGTCGCGTCCGAACCGACCGGCAAAGGCGCTCTCCAGCCGCCCGCGACCGAGTTGCTGCCTGAACGGAAGGCCGAGCGGCAGCTCGCCGCGCTCCCCCTCACCCCCGCTGCACGCGCCGAGCCGGCACCGCTGCCGCGCGTCACCACCGGCCGCTCGCTCCGCGAGCGCGCCACCGAAGTCACCGGCCCCACGCTGGCACCAACACTGACGGCACCCGCCGCCTTCGCGCCCGTTGCTGCGCAGCCGCTCGACGTCAGCACGCAGGCCTGGCCCGCGGCGATGATGGCGCGGATCGAGGCGTTGCGCGAGGCGGCGGATGCGGTCGACACCTCGATCCGCATCCTCCCCGACGCGCTGGGCGCGATCGAAGTGTCGGTGCGCAAGGATGGCGAGGTCACCCACGTCCATCTCGCCGCCGAGCAGGCGCAGACTGCGCGGCTGCTCGCAGAGGCGCAGCCCAGGCTCGCCGAACTCGCCGACGCGCGCGGGCTCAGGCTCCAGACCAGCACCGCCGGCACCGGAGGCGGCAACGCTCAGCCCGATGCGCGCAGCCAGCCGCAGCCGCAGCAGCCCGCCGCGCCGCCACCCGCTTCACCGCGCGCACGCGCCGAAACTCCCGACCATCGAATCGCCTGAGGACTGAGCCATGAGTGACAAGACCGAAAAGACCGAAGACGCCGCGCCCAAGAAGAAGGGCAAATTGGGCAAGATGCTGGTGATGGGCGTGGGCGTGCTCGTCCTGCTCGGCGGCGGCGTCGGCGCGGGCCTCTATGCCGCCAGCTCCGGCCTGGTGGGCGGTGGTGGACATGCCGAGGTCGATGACGGCAAGCCCAAGCTGGTCCCCAAGTCCGAACAGAAGCGCGGCGGCGCTGCCGAGGGCGGCGAGGGCGGCCATGGCGGTGGCGAGGGGGAATCGTCCGGCCATGGCGAGGGCAAGGCCGTGCCCTCGGGCGGCCATGGCGACCGATTCGCCTCGAACTATTACGCGATGGAGAAGGAGTTCACCTCCAACCTCCAGGACTCGGTCCACATGGTCCAGGTCGGCATCGCCATCTCGACGCCCTATGACTACACGGTCATCGAGAACCTGAAGACCAACGAGGTCGCGGTCCGCTCGGCGGTGCTGCTGGCGCTGGGCGACACCAGCGAGGACCAGGTCTTCTCCAGCCAGGGCAAGACCCTGCTGCAGAAGCGGATCGCCAAGGCGATCAACGACACGCTGGAGCAGAAAGAGGGCTTTGGCGGCGTCAGTAACGTCTACTTTACCAATTTCGTTGTTCAGTGACCGGGCATGGTTAACGAGCCCGCCACGTCCGGAACCGCCGATCGCCGCGAGCGCGCCCGCGCCGCGTCCGCGCGTCCGGGCGTGCTGGGCGCGGCCAAGCTCAACCCGTTCGGTGACCTCCATTCGGTCCAGCATCTCTCCGCGCGCTTCGCGCGATCCCTGCGCGGCGTGTTCGAGCCTTTGGTCCGTCAGGAGGTGCGCTGCTGGGCGGAGCCGCTGGTCGTCCAGCGCTTCGCCGATTATCGCACCGAGCGGCCCGACACGCTGACCGCGTGGCTGCCGCTGGCGATGGCACCCGCGGAAGGCGGGGCGCTGCTGGTGCTGGACGGCCGCTTCGCGCTGGAACTGCTCGACCTGTTCTTCGGTGGCACCGGCGTCGCGCCCGTCGAGCTGCCGGGCGAGTTCTCCCCTGCAGCCGCGGCGATGATCCGCCGGCTGGGCGCGATGATCGCCGAGCCGCTCGCCGCCGCTTGGGAGCCGCTGACCCACATCGCCTTCGCCCCCGGTAACGTCGAGGCGAATCCGGCGCTGCTCGGCGACCTCGACGGCGACGATGCGCTGATCGTCACCCGCTTCGGCCTTGCCCGCGGCGAGGACAAGCCGGTGTTCCTGGACCTGTGCTATCCGGTCGCGGCGATGAAGCCGCACGGTACCGCGCTGACCGGCAAGGTCGTCGCCAAGCCGGTCGAGCCCGACGCCGCCTGGCAGAATGCGCTCACCCGCGCCGCCATGCAGGTGACCTTTCCGGTCCGCTCGGTGCTGGCCGAGCCGGTGGTGCCGCTGTCCGTGCTGATCAACCTCAAGCCCGGCGACGTCATCCCGATCAGCTTCACCAACGACGTGCCGATCATGGTCGGCGGCGACAAGCTCGGCACCGGCACCGTCGGCACCTCCAACGGCCATGCCGCGATCAAGATCACCCGGCTCGCTTCTCTCGAAGGACTGAACGCATGAACGCCATGTCCGGCGACTTCCCGGTCGATGCCTCGGTGGCAGCCAATTTCCGGCTGCTTCAGGATGTCGACGTCAAGCTCACCGTCGAGATCGGCTCGACCCGCCTCACCCTGCGCGAGCTGCTCGCGCTCGGCGAATCGAGCGTGATCGAGCTCGACCGCGGCGCCAACGAGCTGCTCGACGTGTTCGTCAACGGCACGCTGATCGGCCACGGCGAGGTGGTGACGGTGGGCGACAAGTTCGGCGTCAAGATGACCGAGCTGGTCAACCCCGAGAAGCGCGGCTGACGCCTCATGATGTGGTCCTACATCCTCAAGCTGGTGATCCTCCTGCCTTTGGTCTGCGGGCTGATGATCGGCTGCCTCTATTTGTGGCGCCGGCTGGAGAGCCGCATGCCCGGCCAGCCCGCCAACCGGATGATCGCGGTCAAGGAGACGATGATGGTCTCGCCCGGCCTGCGCCTCGCGGTGGTGGAGTTCGAGGGAAAGCGCCTGCTCGTCTCGGTCGGCCGCGGCGGTGTGACGCTCGTCGACAAGGCGGACGCGTGATGCGGGTGGTGCGTACCGGTGCGGGTCCAGCGCTGTTTCGTGAGCAGGCGGCGCCACGCACCGCGCCACTCGCGCCCATCTACAAGTTCGCGCTTGTGGCGCTGGCCATCCTGGTCGCGCTGCTGATCGCTGCCCCTGCTTTCGCGCAGACCGCGCCGGCGGCCCCCGGCGTCGGCGATGCGGTGGACCGTGCGCTTAGCCAGCTCTCCTCGGGCGCCGCCAGCGCGCCGGGCCAGTCGGGCGGCTCCTTGTCGATGTCGCTCCAGGTCCTGATCATCATGGGCTTGCTGACGGTGCTGCCGGGCATCCTCCTCATGATGACCAGCTTCACCCGGATCATCATCGTGCTCTCGATCCTGCGCCAGGCGCTGGGGCTCCAGCAGACCCCGCCTAACCAAGTGCTCGTCGGCCTGTCGCTGTTCCTGTCGCTGTTCGTGATGGCGCCGGTGATCAGCCAGATCAACACGACGGCGATCGAGCCCTATGCCGCCGGCCGCTTGGGCGGCACCGACCTGATCCGCACCGGCGGCGCGCCCTTGCACGCCTTCATGGTCAAGCAGACGCGGATCAAGGACGTCACCATGTTTGCCGAAATGGCGAAGTCCGGCCCCTATGCCAGCCCACGCGACATCCCTTATTCGGTGCTGCTGCCCGCCTATATCACCAGCGAGCTCAAGACGGCCTTCCAGATCGGCTTCCTCGTCTTCCTGCCCTTCCTGGTGATCGACCTGGTGGTGGCGACGGTGCTGATGAGCCTGGGCATGATGATGCTCTCGCCGACGATCATCTCGCTGCCGTTCAAGCTGCTCTTGTTCGTACTGGTCGATGGCTGGGCGCTGACCATGGGCAGTCTGGCCAACAGTTTCGCGACGTAGCTGAACCCCTCCCCTTTTGGGGAGGGGCAGGGGTGGGGGAGGTCTCGCAGAGGCCTGCGCCCGCGACTCTGCCCCACCCCAACCCCTCCCCTGAAGGGGAGGGGCTTAGGACCGCAATCATGAACCCCGCAGTCGATGCCGATTACTTCCTCACCGTCGCCAACCAGACGATGTGGGTGCTCGCGCTCGCCGCGGCGCCGATCCTGATCCCGGTGCTGATCGCAGGGCTGCTGCTGGGCATGATCCAGGCGGCGACCTCGATCAACGAGGCGACCTTGTCGTTCGTCCCCAAGCTGATCGTGGTGGCGATTTCGATCCTGGTGTTCGGGGCGATGATCCTGGGGCTGCTGGCGGATTTCACCAACGATATCTACGCGCGCATCCCGGATCTGGTGCGCTAGGCTGATGCGGCTCCCTAAACCTCCGTTCACCCTGAGCGAAGTCGAAGGGCACGGGATGCGCTCTCCCATGTGCTTCGACTTCGCTCAGCATGAGCGGAGCGGAGGCGTGTCCTAGTGCTAGGCTTCGGCCTCGCCATCGAGCCGCAGCTCTGGGCGCTGATCTTCGTGATGATCCGCGTCGGCGCGGCGTTCGTCGCGGCGCCGGTGTTCGGCAACGTGTCCGTACCGCTGCCGGTGCGCGTTGCGCTCTCTGGCGGGATCGGCGTGCTGGTGCTGGGCACGCATGACATCCAGCCGCCCGTACAGGTGTTCGCGCTCGCCACCTTTCTCGCCATCGCCGCGGAGGCGTTGGTCGGGCTCGCGCTCGGCTTCGTGATCCAGATCGCCTTTGCCGCGCCGCTGGTGGCGGGCGAGATCATCGGCGGGTCGATGGGGCTCGGCTTTGCCAACATGATCGACCCGAACAATGGCCGCTCCAGCCCCGCGGTCGGGCAATTCCTGTCGATCCTGCTGACCCTGCTGTTCCTCAGCCTCAACGGGCATCTCGTGCTCGTCGACATGATCGTGCGCAGCTACACCGCGCTGCCCGTCGGCCGCTCGTGGCTGGCGCCCGAGCAATTGCGCGACATCGCCCTGTTCGGCGGCTACGCCTTTCTCGCGGGGCTGCTGCTGGCGCTGCCGGTCGGCTTCCTTTTGCTCTGCCTCAACCTGGTGATGGGCATGCTGTCGCGCTCGGCGCCGGCGCTCAACCTGTTCGCGCTCGGCCTGCCGGTTAGCCTCGCGGTCGGCGTGATCGCGATGGCGGCGGCCTTCCCGGCGATGGGCGATTACATGCAGGTGATCGTCAAGGAAGGCCTCGCCGCCACCGACAGCCTGGTGCTCGGCTGATGTCGGAGGGTGGCGACAAGACGGAGGCCCCAACCCAGAAGCGCCGCAAGGACGCAACGGAAAAGGGCGAGATCCTCAAGAGCCGCGAGCTCGCCACCGCACTGGTGATGCTCGCCGGCATCGGCTGGATCGTCTTCTTCGGCCAGGCCCTGGTCGCGGCGTGCAAGGCGGTGATGGCGGCCGCCTTCACCTTCGGCCGCGCCGACGTGGAGGACTTCCAGCCGTTCCGCCCCTTGGTCGAGGCGGGATGGAAGCTCGCCCCGTCGCTGCTCGCGCTGTTCGCCATCACCATCGCCGCCGCGATCGCCAGCCAGGCGGCGCTCGGCTCGCTCGGCTTCAACGCCGGACTGCTCGCCCCCAAGGGCGCGCGGATCAACCCTGCGTCGGGGCTGAAGCGCATCTTCGGCATGTCCGGCTGGATCGAACTGGGCAAGTCGATCCTCAAGGTGCTGCTGCTCGGCAGCATCGGCGCCTACATGCTGTGGAGCTCGACCCGGATCACCTTCGGGCTGGTGTCGTCGAACCTGGGCGAGGCGCTGAACTCGCTCGGCACCACGCTCAACCTGATCCTCTTGTCGATGGCGCTGGGCCTGGTCGCGATCGCGATGCTCGATGTGCCGCTGGCCTTGTTCCAGCTGCTCAAGAAGCTGCGCATGACCAAACAGGAGGTGCGCGACGAGCACAAGGAGAGCGAGGGCAACCCGGAGATGAAGGGCCACCAACGCGCCCGCGCGCGCGCGATGCTGTCGGGCGGCGCGCGCAAGGCGGTGGCCGAGGCGCATGTGATCCTGACCAACCCGACGCATTTCGCGGTCGCGCTACGCTACGATCGCGGGCGCGACCAGGTGCCGGTGGTGGTCGCCAAGGGCCGCGGCGCCACCGCGCTGGCGATCCGCGAGATCGCGGGCGAGCTCAAGACGCCCGTGCTCGAATATCCGCAACTCGCCCGCGCGGTCTATTACACCAGCCGCGAGGGGCAGGAGGTGCGCGACGACCTGTACCTCGCCATCGCGACGGTACTGGCCTTCGTGTTCAACCTCAACGCCGCGGCGGGCGGCAGCGCGGCGCCGCCGAGCGTGGAGGTGCCGCGGACCGCGCGGTTCGACGAGAATGGGGTGGCGCAGGATGTGGCGTGAGGGCGCGATGCCGCAGTCGCCCTCCCAACATCCGTTCGTGCTGAGCGTAGTCGAAGCACAAGCCTGCCGCATGCCCCCTTCGGCTGGCCGGCAAGGCCGACCGCTCAGGACAGGCTTCGACTTCGCTCAGGGTGAACGGAGGTTGGGACTTAAGATTCCCGTCCCGCAGCCGTTTCTCCTTCCGTCATGACCACCACCTCCGCAACCAGCAGCACGCCGACCACGGCCAGCGTCACCCAGTCGGCGACCAAGTCGCTGCTCGACTCGCTCGATGCGGGCTCGGGGGTGGACACCAGCTCGCTGGTCACCTCGCTGGTGGATGCGCAATTCGCGGCCAAGAAGGCGCAGCTGACCGCCAAATACGAAACGCTGACCAGCCAGATCAGCGGTGTTTCCACCCTGAAGAGCATGATCGGCGACTTCGCCGACGCGCTCGCCGGGCTGGTCAAGGGCGGCACGCTCCAGTCGCAGCCGGTGAGCGGCAACACCGCCGTGTTCACCGCCAGCGCGATCACCGGCGCCAAGCTGTCCGGCCTCACCGCGACGATCGGCGTCACCCAGCTCGCCAGCGCGCAGACCGCGGTCAGCGCCACCGCCTTCGCATCGTCGTCGGCGACGGTGGGCACCGGCACGCTGACGCTCAAGCTCGGCTCCGCCACCTTCGACACCGGCGGCGCGATGACCGGCTTCACGGCGGGCGCGGGCGAGGCGATCGACATCACCATCGACGACAGCAATTCGTCGCTGACCGGCATCGCTGCGGCGATCAACGCGAAGAAGGCCGGCGTCACTGCCTCGGTGGTCACCAATGCGGATGGCAGCGCCTACCTTTCGCTCAAGGGTGCGACCGGCGCGGCGCAGGCGTTCACGCTGGAAGCATCGTCCACGACCGGCGACCTGTCGAAGGTCGCGGTCGGGCCGGGCGCCACCGCCATGTCGGTGACCAGCCAGGCCAAGAACGCGAAGCTGACCATGGACGGCGTCGCGATCGAGCGCGCGTCCAACGAGATCTCGGACCTGGTGGAGGGCGTAAAGCTCACCCTCACCGGCACCTCGCCGGTCGCGGTGTCGCTGACCACCAGCACGCCGACGGGCGCGCTGACCAATGCGGTCAACGATTTCGTCGAAACCTACAATGGCGTGTTCGCGGCGCTGAAGGAGCAGACTGACCCGATCACCGGCGAGCTGCGCGCCGATCCTGCCGCCAAGGACCTCCTGCGCAACATGCAGGCGCTCGCCAGCCGCGTGCTGCTGCCGGATGCCGCTGAGGGCGAGCCGGCGACGCTGGCGCAGCTAGGCGTACGAACCAACCGCGACGGCACGCTCTCGGTCGATGCCGATGCGCTGACCAAGGCGATCACCGATCATCCCGCCTCGGTGGAGGCGATCTTCTCCTTCTCCACCGTCAGCGGCACCGGGCTGAACCAGGCGATGGCCTCGATCAAGCTCAACGCCACCAGCACGCTCTACGGCCTCGGCGCGTCGACGACGCGCTATCTGGAGGCGCAGGGCCGCATCGCCGACCAGCAGGACGCGATCGAGGACAAGGCGGCGTCGATGACGACGCGGATGACGCAGCAGTTCGCCAGCATGAACTCGCGCGTCAGCGCCTACAAGGCTACGCAGGCGTTCATGCAGCAGCAGATCGACGCCTGGACCAAGTCCGACAGCTGATGGCCTACGCCACCGCCCTGCTGCGCGATCCCGCGCGCACCTATCGCGAGATCGATCTCGCTGGCCGCACCGCCACCGCGGACGGCGCGGCGCTGGTGCAGCTTCTCTACGAGGAACTCGGCCAGGCACTGCGCGTCGCCGCCTGGGCGGCCGAGCGCCGCGAATATGCCACCAAGAGCGAGCGCGTCACCCGCGCCACCGCGATCCTGTTCGCGCTCGAAGCGGGGCTCGACTTCGAGAAGGGCGGGCAGGTGTCGGAGACGCTGGCGAAGTTCTACGCCGGCTGCCGCCGCGAGATCGTGCGCGCCAGCATCGGCCACGAGGGCAAGCCGTTCCTGGATGTGGCGGCGAGCTGCGCGGAGATTGCCGGCGCCTGGGCGACGGCGCGCGCGGCTTAGCTAAACCCAAAGTCCGTTCGTGCTGAGCGAAGTCGAAGCACAAGCGCCAACTTCGGGGCTTGGCCTTCGACTTCGCTCAGGCCGAACGGAGGTCTGGGTGGATGAGCGCCGTCACCCACCCCGCGTCCAATGCCGCCGAACGAACCAGGCCGTGACTCCCAGCGCGATCACCACGCAGGCCGCCAGGATCGCATCGAACGCCCACGGCTTCTCCGCGTAGGGCAGCCCCTTCACGTTCATTCCGTAAAGGCCGGTGAGGAAGGTCAGCGGCAGGAACACCATCGCCGCGATCGCGATCACCAGGCTGCGCTGGTCGAGCTGCTCGGCGCGCAGGTCGGTCAGCGCCTCGTGCATCAGGCTGGCGCGCTCGCGGATTGCCTCCAGCTCCTCCGCCATGCGCGCGGCGCGATCCGCGGCGGCATTGAGGTGCATGCGGTCGTCATCCGCCAGCCAGTCGCCGGGCAGCGCGGCCAGCCGTTCCAGCGCGGTGCGCTGCGGCGCCAGGAAGCGGCGGTAGTTGATCGCCTCGATTCGAACCCGGGTGACCCCGCGGCGCAGTTCGAAGACGTGGTCGGCATCCAGCTGCTGCTCACAATCGTCCAGGCTGTCGCCCAGGTCCGCGACCACCGGATCGAGGTCGGCGGTGATCGCGGTGGCGAAAGCAGCGATCAGGTCGCCGGGATCGCGCACCCGGCCCTCGCACACCTCCTTGGCGACCGCGTCGACCGCTATCAGGTGCTTGCGGGTGAGTGAAATCACCCGGCCCTTGATCGCCCAGATCCGCACGGAGGCGAGCGCGTCGCCAGGATCGAGTTCCTCGTCGGTCCGCCCGCGCAGGTTGATGAAGGCGCCATGGTCGAACGCCTCACAGCGCGGGCGGGTCTCCTGCGCGGTCAGCGCTTCGACCAGATAGTCGGACAGCTGCGCCTCTTCGCGCAGCCAGGCCTGGGCATGTTCGGCATTGGTGTTGAGATGCACCCAGACGAGATCGGCGGTGCAGCCCAGCGCTTCCTTGACGCCGACCTTGGCGGCTTTTCCCTCCGTGACGCGATAGCCGAAGCCGCTCATGCCATTCTCACGTCCACGTTGAGCCCTGCGGGGGCGTCAACGGGCGGCGCGGCGGTCTCGATCCGCGCCGCATCCGCCCGTGCCCGGTCGAGGATCGCGCGCGGCACGTCCGCGCCATGGGTGACGCGATCGGCGTTCGCGAGCAGGCGCGCCTGGCGGAGGGTGAGGTCGTCGGGGTCGGGGGAGGTGAGGGTGATGGACGCAAGATCCCTCGTTGGCGCCGTTCTCAACTCTTCGGCGCCAAGCCAGAAGGTAACGTCCGGGTCAGGGCCTAGTGGATCGAGATCGCCTCCCGGCGCCAAGGCTGCGGCGATCGCGCGGCGCCGCTCGGTAGAGGCGGGAAACTCGCGGCGGATCGCGTCCCGCCCCGCGAACAGCGCGTCCGCAAGCGCGCCCAGACCCGCGGGCAGGATCGCCTCCAGTCGCTGCCTGAGCGCCGCCGCCAGCCCGGCCGAGGCGCCGCCGGTGCCCACCGCGACGATCACGGGCGAGCGATCGACGATCGCGGGCAAGGTGAAGTCGCACAGATCGGGCCGGTCCACCGCATTGACCAGTACGCCCCGCGCCTTGAGTCGCGCCACCGCCGCCTCGTCATCCACCACGATCGCGAGGCGGGGTCCAATAAGCCCCTCCCCTTCAGGGGAGGGGTTGGGGTGGGGGCGTTCAGCGAGTGCAGGACTCGGTGAGACTCCGGCCCCACCCCCAACCCCTCCCCTGAAGGGGAGGAGCTTGCCCTCCTCGCCCACCACCACCGCACCCGCGCGTTCGAGCAGCCGCCGCTTCGCTTCCGCCGTCTCGCCCTCACCCACCAGGATCACGGCGCGACCCTGGAGCCGCACGAAGATCGGCAGGCTGTGCACCTAGAGTCGGTCCACCTTCCCCCAACCCGTTCGCCCTGAGCGAAGTCGAAGGGCATGCGCCACCGTTGGGGCATGTGCTTCGACTTCGCTCAGCACGAACGGGAGGGGGGCGCCGATGATCATGCAGCCGTCACAGCCAGTCCGGCACGCGCTCGGCGGCAATCAGTGCCTCGGCGGCGACGCGGTCCGCCACGACGGCATAGCGGTCGCCGTCCACCAGCACCTCGGGCACCAAGGATCGCGAATTGTAGGTCGACGCCATGGTCGCGCCATAGGCGCCCGCGGTGCGGAACACGGCGAGGTCGCCGCGCGCCACCGCATCGATCTCGCGGTCGCGCGCGAAGGTGTCGCCGGTCTCGCACACCGGGCCGGCGATGCTCGCGACGAAGCGCTCGCCGCTCGGTCGCACCGCCTCGAAATCGTGCCACGCATCGTACAGCGCCGGCCGCGCGAGGTCGTTCATCGCCGCGTCGACGATGACATAAGGGTTGGTGCCCCCCGGCTTCACCCAGATCACGCGGGTCAGCAGCACGCCGGCATTGCCCGCGATCACCCGGCCCGGCTCGAACATCAGTTCCACGTCCCAGCCCGCCGTCACCCGCGCCACCATCGCGCCGAGATCGGCGGGGGAGGGGAGCCGGTCCTCGCGGCGATAAGGCACGCCCAGCCCGCCGCCGAGATCGACCCGGCTGATCGCATGCCCGGCCGCGCGCAGTTCCGCGACCAGTTCGCCGACGCGCGCATAAGCGGCCTCCAGCGGAGCCAGGTCGGCGAGCTGGCTGCCGATGTGGCAGGCAACCCCGCGCATCTCCAGTCCGGGCACCGTGGCGAGCCGCGCGAACATCGCCGGTGCCTGGTCGATCGGTACGCCGAACTTGTTCTCGCGCTTGCCCGTCGAAATCTTGGCGTGGGTGCCCGCGTCGACATCGGGGTTGACGCGCAGCACCGCGGGTGCGCGCACGCCGCGCGCCGCGGCGAGCGCGCCGAGCACGACGCCTTCCTCCTCCAGCTCCAGGTTGAACTGGCCGATGCCGGCGTCCAATCCGGTGGCGAGCTCGCCCTCGGTCTTGCCGACGCCCGAGAACACCACCTCCGCGGTCGGAATCCCCGCCGCCAGCGCGCGCTTCATCTCGCCCGCGGAGACGACGTCGGCGCCATAGCCCTCGTCCGCCAGCACGCGCAGCACGCCCA
This sequence comes from Sphingomonas sp., assembly GCF_042096255.1. GTDB lineage: Bacteria > Pseudomonadota > Alphaproteobacteria > Sphingomonadales > Sphingomonadaceae > Sphingomonas. The sequence goes on from NZ_JBELLZ010000001.1 coordinate 35,488, forward strand.
GGTTCGGATTGGCCTTGATCGCATAAGCGAGGTGGACGGGACCCGCCGCCGCGAGCCCTTCACGGAACACGCGCGCATGCCGCCGCAGCGTCGCGGCCGAATAGACGTAGACGGGGGTGCCGACTTCGGCGGCGATCCGTTCGAGCGACACGTCCTCGCACCACAGGGTGCCGTCGCGCAGGTGAAAATGGTCCATCAGCTCTCTGGCGGCAGGTCGAACTCGTCGGAGCGGCGCTCCTCCGAGTTCTGGCGCCCCTCCCCCACGGGGCGCGGGCGCGGTTGCGTGGGGGGGGGCAGCCGCGCCGGCGCGGCGGGGGGCACGGGGGCGCCCGCGGGGGCGGGCGGCAGCGGCGGGCCGGGGGCGGGGGCGAGTTTCGCCGCCGATCCGCAGGCGGCGAGCAGCAGCGCCGGCGCGAGCGCGATCAGTGGGCGCATCACCGCGCCTCCCGCGCCGCTCGCACGGCCGCGCGCACATTGTCAGGCGCGGTGCCGCCGAAGCTGGTGCGGCTCGCCACCGAGGCGTCCACCGACAGCACCGCGCGTGCCTCCGCGCCGATCCGTGGGTCGATCGCCGCCAGCTCCTCGGGCGACAGCGCGTCCAGCTTCACCCCCAGCGCCTCCGCCCGCGCCACCGCGCGGCCGGTGACGTGGTGCGCCTCGCGGAACGGCAGCCCGCCTTCGCGCACCAGCCAGTCAGCAAGGTCGGTGGCGGTGGCATAGCCGCTTTCGGCGAGGCCGCGCATCCGCTCGGTGCGAAAGGTCGCGCTCTCGACCATGCCGGTCATCGCCGCGAGGCTGAGGCCGAGCAGGTCGTGGCATTCGAACACCGGCGGCTTGTCGTCCTGCATGTCCTTCGAATAGGCGAGCGGCAGGCCCTTCATCGTCACCATCAGGCTGACGAGGCAGCCGGTGATCCGCCCGGCATGCCCGCGCACCAGCTCGGCCGCATCGGGATTGCGCTTTTGCGGCATGATTGAGCTGCCGGTCGACCATTGGTCCGAGAGGGTTACAAATCCGAACGGCTGCGAAGCCCACAGCACAAACTCCTCCGCCAGCCGGCTGAGGTGGAGCGAGCATTGCGCCGCGGCGGTGAGGTACTCGATCGCGAAATCCCGGTCCGACACCGCGTCCAGCGAGTTGCGGGTCGGGCGGTCGAAGCCCAGCGCCGCCGCGGTGGCATGCCGGTCGATGGGGAAGCCGGTGCCCGCCAGCGCCGCCGATCCCAACGGGCATTCGTTCATCCGTGCCCGTGCGTCGCGGAAGCGGCGGCCGTCGCGAGCGATCATCTCGTGATAGGCCATCAGGTGGTGGCCCAGGGTCACCGGCTGTGCGGATTGTAGGTGTGTGAAGCCGGGCATCACGCTGGCGGCATGTTCTTCCGCCCGTGCCAGCAGCGCGTCGTCTAATGCGGCGAGCGCTTCCAGCGTCTGGTCGATCGCATCGCGCACCCACAGGCGGAAGTCGGTCGCCACCTGGTCGTTGCGGCTGCGCGCGGTGTGGAGCCGCCCCGCGGCGGGCCCGATCGCCTCGGCGAGCCGTGCCTCGGTGAGCATGTGGATGTCTTCGAGCGACAGGTCGTCGGGTACGCCGTCTGCGTCATAGTTTGCCGCCACCCGGTCGAGCCCCGCATCGATCGCGGCGACATCATCCGGCGCCACGATCCCCTGCGCACCTAACATGGCGACATGCGCTTTCGATCCGCGGATATCCTGCCGCCACATCCGCTTGTCGAAGGGCAGGCTGGCATTTATCTCGCGCATCACCGCGGCGGGGCCTTCGGCGAACCGCCCGCCCCACATCTGGTTGGATCCGGTCATGCCTTCCTTCTCGTCGCGCTGGGCGATCGGCTTTCTCCTGCTGGCGGCTGGGGGGTGCGATAGGCAAGCGCCGCCCGCCCCGCAAGCGACGCCGAGCGCGCCGACGGCGAAGCCCGGCAGCGTCGATCGCAGCCATGCCGGCGAGGCGATGCCCGACGTCGCCTTCGAGCGTCCCGATGGCAGCCCCGCGCAACTGCCCGATTTCAAGGGTACGCCGCTGCTGCTCAACCTGTGGGCCACCTGGTGCGCGCCCTGCGTCGCTGAACTGCCGACGCTGGATCGCGCCGCGGCGACGCCGGGCATCGCCGTGCTCGCGGTCAGCCAGGACACCCAGCCCGACAAGGTCGCGCCGTTCCTCGCCGAGCGCGGGCTCAAGCGGCTGGCGCCTTACCGCGATCCGAAGCTCGGCCTCAGCCTAGCCTTCGCCGCCAACCTGCCGACCACCATCTTCTTTGGCGCGGACGGGCGCGAGCGCTGGCGGTTCACCGGTGGGATGGACTGGACCGGCGCGCAAGCGAAGGCGCTGCTGGCGCAGCGCTGAGGATCGCCTACATTTGTAGGTGTGCGGCTTCCCTGCAACAGTTCCGGAGAATCGTCTTTCGTTAACTCCAAGGGTGCCCCATTCCGCCGCGGGGGCGTTATGGGGGTCCTCGGGAGGATGATCGACTCGTGACCGTTCGTCGCGCGATACTTGCTGGAGTGGCGGTTGCCGGGCTTGTCGCCGGCGCCTTTGCCATGCCCGCGATCGGCGCGACCGAGTCGACCCGCACCGTGCGCAAGGCCGCCGCTGCGGCCCGCGCGCTCTCCGGCTTCACCCCCGCCGCCGCCGATCCTCGGCTGTCCGCGCTGTTCGCGCGCGGCGGTCTCGACAGCAACTTCCGCTTCACGCCGTCCGAAACGCGCCGCGATTCGCGCGCGGTGACCGTGGCGGTGCGCGCCCGTTCGAACCGGGCGGCGGAGGCGGAGCGGGTTGCTTCGACCGCCGCGCCTACCGTCGGACTCGCCCCGATCGCCTACAATCTGGGCGTGGCGGTGGGCTGGAAGCGGTTCGCGGTGTCGGGCGACGTCTCGAAGGTCGATCTCGCCGGCCAGCCGGGCGGGCGCGAGGCGGCGGACGTGGCGGTCAGCTATGCCGGCACCCGCTTCACCGGCCAGGTCCGCGCCGCTTCCGACAAGCCGATCGAAGGCAGCGCGCCGCGCTTGATCGAGGGCGCGCAGGCCTATTCGCTCGACGTGCGCGGCTCCTATGCGCTGACCCGCAACCTCGACGTCACCGCCGGTGTCCGCTACAAGAGCGAGCGCGACCGCCTGGTCCGCTTTACCGACGACCGCCGCGACAGCCAGGCGGTGTACGTCGGCACGGCGTTCCGCTTCTAGGGCGTAGCATCACCGGAGCGGTCGGGCGGCTCAGGAGTTCCACGCATCGATCGCCGCCCAGCCGGCGAAGCAGAACCGACTCAGCGGCCGAAAGCGCCGGGCGTCCATCCCACCCAAGGCGATCAGACCCACGCCGAGGCCGCGCCCGAGCCGCGCCGCCTGTGCTGGCCCAAGCGCCGGCGCGCCCGGGTGGGAGCGGGTGGGGTAGACGGGCGAGACGAACAGCAGCGCCGCGCCCGCGAGCCTGCCCGCCAGCGCCTCGACGCGGTCGTGCGCCGGCCAGGTGACGAGGCCGCGCCCCGGCCGGCCGTGGATGCCCATCTCGCCCGGCAGCGGAATCGCGCCGGCGCGCACCAGCACCAGCCGCTTGGCGCGGGTTGTCCGCCGCAGCCGCGCGAACAGTCGCCGTCGCTCGGCCGGCTCCGTCGCATAGTGGCGGAACACCACGCCCGCTCCGGGTGGCAGGCGGCGCACCGCGGCCCAAAGGTCGGCGCGCTCGTCGGTCATCAGCCAGAGCGTAGGGTGGCGTGCGGGCATTTGCCCGCTATAGCCGCGCCGCCATGCCCCCCCTAGTCGAAGTCCAGCAGCGGATCGCCCGCGCCGCCGCGCTCGCCGGTTGCAAGCCGGAGGCGGTGACGCTCGTCGCCGTATCGAAGACCCATCCGGCGGAAGCGATCGCGCCTTTGCTCGCCGCCGGCCAGCGCGTGTTCGGCGAGAATCGCGTGCAGGAGGCGCAGGCGAAATGGCCCGCGCTGCGCGAGGCACACCCGGACGTGTCGCTCCACCTGGTCGGCCAGCTCCAGTCGAACAAGGCGGCCGACGCGGTGGCGCTGTTCGACGCGATCCATTCGGTCGACCGGCCGTCGCTGGTCACCGCGCTGGCCAAGGCGATGGACGCCGCCGACCGGCGCCCCGCCTGCTTCCTCCAGGTCAACATCGGCGCGGAAGAGCAAAAGGGCGGCTGCGCGATCGCCGAGGTGCCGGCGCTGCTCGCCGCGATGCGCGACGCAGACCTGCCCGCCGCCGGGCTGATGTGCGTGCCCCCTGCCGGTGTAGAGGCGGCGCCCTATTTCGCGCTGCTGGCCAAGATCGCGCGAGACGAGGGTGTCGAAGGGCTCAGCATGGGCATGTCGGAGGATTACGAGACCGCGGTGATGATCGGTTCCACTCACGTCCGTATCGGATCTGCACTGTTCGGAGGACGTGCGTGAAGTTCAAGGCGATCCTGTTCGATTTCGACGGCGTGCTGATCGAAAGCGAGGCCTCCGGCAACCGCCACCTCGCCAATTATCTCACCGGCATCGGCCATCCGATCACGCCCGAGGAATCCATGTCGCGCTTCATGGGCCATGCCGGCACCGAGTTCCTGTCGCGGGTCGAGGACTGGCTCGGCCGGCCGTTGCCCGAAGACTTCCAGGCGATCCGACAGGCGGAGAACGAGCGGGTGATGGCCGAGGGCGTCGAGGCGGTCGCGGGCGCGATTGCCTTCGTCCGCGCGCTGCCCGCCGATCTGCCCAGGGCGGTGGTGTCGTCCAGCCGGACCCGCTGGCTCCACCGCCACCTCGACCATATCGGCCTGGCGGACGCGTTCGGCGCGCACGTCTATTCGGGGCAGGAGCATGTCTCCCAGCCCAAGCCTGCGCCAGACCTCTACCTCCATGCCGCCGCGCAACTGGGCGTGGCGATCGGCAATTGCGCAATCCTGGAGGATTCAGAAGTAGGCGCCACCGGCGCGGTGGCGAGCGGCGCCTATGTGATCGGCCTGTGCGCGGGCACGCATTGCGGCCTGGGCCATGACGCGCGGCTGCGTTCGCTGGGTGTCGACGCGATCGCGCACGACTTCGAAGAGGTCGCGCAGCTGGTCGGCTGACGCGGCGTCAGAACTCCGGCTCGGCCTCCCGCTCGCGGCGGCGCGGCGGGGGCGGGGGCTCGCGGCCGGTCACCCGGTCGATCCATTCCTGGTCGAGCCGGTCTTCCCCGGGCTGGGGCGGCGGCTCGCGCTGGGGCATGACCTGCGGCCGCTCATAGTCGGGCACCGGGCGCTCGATGCCAAAGCCCGGCGGATCGGGCGCGAACTCGTCCTGCGGCCGGCTGGTGCCGACCGGGTTGCCGTCCTCGTCGACGAAGACGGTATTGTCCGGCTGGCCGAAATAGCTCTCCTCGTCGGGCTCCTCCTGCCATTCGGGCAGGGTCACTTCGGTCTCGAATTGCTCCACCGGCCGCTTCGCCACCGCCTTGGTCATGAACTGCGCGAAGGCGCGCGCGGGCGCGGTGCCGCCGTGCAGCCCCGCCACCGGCTTGGCATCGTCGCGGCCCATCCACACGCCGGTGGTGAGCCCGCTGGAGAAGCCCAGGAACCAGCCGTCCTTGGTGGCGCTGGTGGTGCCCGTCTTGCCCGCGACCGGTCGGCCGATCTGCGCCGAGCGGCCGGTGCCGGTGTTGACCGCGGTCTGGAGCAGGTCGGTCATCTGTGCAGCAACGAAGGGGGAGACCAGCACGTGATTGCGGTCGACCTCGTGCTGGTAGATCACCTGGCCTTCGCTGACCACGCGGGTGATGCCGAACGGGGTGACGGCGATGCCCTTGTTGGCAACGCTGGCGAAGGCGCGCGTCATGTCGATCACCCGCGCCTCGGATGTGCCGAGCACCATCGAGGGATGCGTGTTGACCGGTGTGGTGATGCCGAACCGGCGCGCCATATCCGCCACCGTGGCGAAGCCGACCTGCTGGCCCAGCTTCGCCGCCACGGTGTTGAGCGAGTAAGCGAAGGCGGTGCGCAGGGTGACCGGGCCGGAGTTGCGCCGCGAATCGTTGCGCGGGCTCCAGCCGGCGATTGTCACGGGTTCGTCCACCTCGACATCGTCGGGCCTCCGCCCCGCCTCCAGCGCGGCGAGATAGACGAACAGCTTGAAGGCAGATCCCGGCTGGCGCACCGCCTGCGTTGCGCGATTGTAGATCGAGGAGACATAGTCGCGCCCGCCTACCATCGCCCGCACCGAGCCATCTCGGTCGAGCGCGACCAGCGCGCCCTGCGCGCCGCGCGGCGCATTGGCACGGATCGCGGCATCGGCGGCGCGCTGCATGGAGAGGTCCAGCGTGGTCCACACGTCCAGCGGCTTCTCGGTCTCGTCGATCAGTAGATCGAGCTGGGGCAGCGCCCAGTCGGTGAAATAACGGACGCTGTTCTGCCGTGGCTCGGGCGCGAGCTTGACTGCCTTGGGATCCGCCTCCGCCGCCTGCGCGGGCGTGATCGCGCCAGTCTGCTCCATCACCCGCAGCACCACACCGGCGCGGCCCACCGCCGCCTCCGCATCCGCGGTGGGCGAGTAATTGGACGGAGCCTTGACCAGCCCGGCGATGATCGCCGCCTCCGACAGGCTCAGGTCGCCCGCATCATGCCCAAAGAACTTCCGCGACGCCGCGTCGATGCCGTAGCTGCCGCCGCCATAATAGACCTTGTTGAGGTACAGCTCCAGGATCTGTTCCTTGGAGAACTTCCGCTCCATCGCCAGCGCCAGGATCCACTCGCGAAACTTGCGGCCGAACTTCTTCTGGCTGGTGAGGAAGACGTTGCGGGCGAGCTGCTGCGTGATCGTCGATCCGCCCTGCACCCAGCGGCCGCGATCCAGCCGCACCTGCACCGAGCGGGCGACGCCGATCGGATCGACTCCCAAATGGCTGTAGAATCGCCGGTCCTCCACCGCCACGGTGGCGTCGCGCATCACCCGCGGGATGCGGTCGAACGGCAGCCATTCGCCATAGCTCGGCCCAAGCGACACCAGCACCGTGCCGTCTGCGGCATGGACACGGATCATCTGGCCGTTGGGCGAAGACTTGAGCTCGTCGAAGCCGGGCAGCTGCGCCTTGGCGACATAGACTGCGGTGACGAGCGCCCCCAGCCCGATCAGCGCGAGCACGATCAGCAGCTTTATCGCGAGCGACAGGCGTTTGCGCCACCGCGACTTGGTGGAGGACGGGCGAGTAGGGGCGCGGGCCATCGGAATCGGGTGGCGGATACCCGCTTACGCCCGCCTTAACAATGACCTCACCCTTGAGGAGCTTCGATTGCCGCTGAAGCGCGGCGGGGTTCGAAATCGAGGCTGATCGAGTTGATGCAGTAACGCAGCCCCGTCGGCGGCGGTCCATCCGGGAACACATGCCCCTGGTGGCTGTCGCAGCGCGCGCAGCGGGTCTCGGTGCGGGTCATGCCGTGGCTGTGGTCGCTGTGATCGGTCACCACCTCCGGGCTGATGGGCTGGGTGAAGCTGGGCCAGCCCGAGCCGGAGTCATATTTGTCGCGCGAATCGAACAGGCCTAGCCCACAGGCGGCGCAGGCGTAGATTCCGTCGGCCTTGTTGTCGGTATACTGGCCGGCGAACGCCCGCTCGGTGCCCGCCTCGCGCAGCACGTGATATTGCGCCGGGGTCAGCCGCTTGCGCCATTCGGACTCGGACAGGTTCAGATGTTCCATGGGGCAAATCTCGCGAGCGGTGGGGCGGGAATCAAGAGGCTCCTGCCCCGATCCGGGTCGCGCGCGCGATCACCTGGATCAACTGCGGCGCGATCCGTGTGCCGGCTAGCGCGCGCCGGGCGATCGCCGGGCGTTCGAGGAGGTGGCGCACTGCGTCGGCCAGCAGCACCGGGCGGCGCGATCGTCGGGCGAAGCGGCGCTGCCAGCGGTCCGCATCCATGCCGGACAGGTAGGCCGCCGCGGCGTCGATGCCGCTCGCCAGCGCGATCCCCATGCCCTCGCCAGCGAGGCTGGCGATCACCGCGCCCTGATCTCCGAGCCGGTAGCAGCCGTCCCCCGCCTGCGCCCGCCAGCCATAGGGCACGTTGGCGACGGCATCGATCGGTTTCGCATCGACCAGCGTGGCGAGCCGCTCGCCGAGCGGGCCGGTGCCGATCTCGCGCAGCAACGCGAGCGGCGACCCTGCCTCGCGCAGTCGCGACCGGCGCAGGGCGAGGCAGACGTTGGCGCTGCCGTCCTCCTGCAACGCGACGCCGGCATAGCCGCGATCGAACAGGTGCAGCTCCACCGCATCGCCGACCAGCAGATCGAGCGTGGGCGAGGGGGCGAGCCGAACCCTGAGCCCCAACGAGGGGTCGCCGTCGAGCGGGCGACCCGCGCCGCGCACGTCGTGCTTGCCGGTCGCCAGAAAGAGGGCACCCGCCAGCTGGGCGCCGTCCACGTCCGCGGCACCGCGTTCGATCGTTCGCACCATCGCGCCGCGTTCCACCGCCGCGCCCGCGCGGGCCGCGGCGGCGAGCAGCGCGGTGTCGAGCGTCCGCCGCGACACCGCCCGGGCAGGGCGGGGCAGTGGCGCCTCGACGCACCGCCCGCCCGCGAACAGGCGCACGCGGCCAATGAGGCGTTTCGACAGCGTGTCAGGCGTCACGCCCAGTCGGCCGAGCGTCTCCAGCGTCCGCCAGCTCAGGAAGCCGCCGCACAGCGCATCCCCCGTCTCGCGCGTCCGTTCGACCAGCAGGTGCGGCGCGCCCGCCCGTGCTAAGGTGATCGCCGCCGCCGCGCCCGCCGGCCCACCGCCCAGGATCAGCGCGCGCACAGGTGCTCCACGCACAGCCGGAACGGAAAGGCGCGGAACACGCGCCCCCCAACGCCCGCCTCCGCCAGGATCGGCGCCCACTCGCCCGGCCGGTAGCTGCGCGCGATCGACAGGCGGCCGTCGTGGCGGACGATCGGGTGCCAGCCCGCCAGCCGCGCGAGCAGGGGATAGCCGTGATAGGCGAAGCCGTGGCGGTGAAGATCGTTGACCAGCCAGCCGAGCCGCGCTTGCTCGTCCATGAAGCGCAGGAAAGCGACCAGCTGCGCACGCGTCATGTGATGCGCCACCAGGCTCGAGATCACCGCGTCCCAGCCCTCGCCGGCCAGATCTGCATAGTCGCCGATGCGATAGTCGATTCCCAGCGCGGCGGGCGTATCGGCGCGCGCGGCGGGGGCGCTGTTCGGGTTGAGGTCGACGCCGGCCAGCGCCACCGCGCGACCGCGCCGCGCCGCCCAGCGTGCGATCCGCCGCAGCATGTCGCCGTCGCCGAAGCCGACGTCGAGGACGCGCAGCGGCCGGTTAGTGGCGGGAAGGCGATCGAGGAAGGCGAGCGTCGGCCGCGCCGCCAGCGTCGCGGTGTTCACCTTGGCAAGGTCGCGCAGCACCGCCGCATAGGTGGCGGGGTCAAGGTCGGGCGCGTCCATCAACTCCTCGGCCTCGGCGCGCACCCGCAGCGTCACGCCGCGCTCCCGAAGGCGAAGCCCTCCGCCGCCAGTCCCGGACCGAAGGCGAGCGCCACGCCGCTCCGCACCGGCGGCCCCTCCAGCATCCGCGCCAGCACGAACATCAGCGTCGCCGAAGACATATTACCATAATTGGCCAGCACCGAGCGCGACGCCTGAAGCGCGTCGGCGGGCAGCTCCAGCCCATGTTCCACCGCGTCGAGGATCGACCGGCCCCCGGCATGCACTGCCCAGCCGTCGATTCCGGCGGGGTCGTGCCCGCCGGTCACCAGCGGCGCGGTCTCCGGATCGGCGAGCGCCGCGGCGATCCGCCCCGGCACCTCGCCCGACAAGGTCATCGCAAAACCCTGGTCGGTGATGTCCCAGCGAATCAGCGCATCGCTGTAGGCGAGCGTGGTGGCGAAAGGCTGGCGCAGTTCGAAACCGCGCGGTTCGGCGGTGACCAGCGCCGCCGCCGCGCCATCGCCGAACTGGAGCATCGCCAGCAGCGATTCGAGCGACCTTGTTTCCTGAAGGTGCAGCGTGGACAGTTCGACGCATACCACCAGCACGCGCGCGTCCGGCTCCGACCGGACGATATGACGCGCGGTCCTGAGCGCGGCGACCGCGGCATAGCAGCCCATAAAACCGATTAGCGTCCGCTCGACCGAAGGCGCGAGGCCGATCGCCCGCGCTACGATCTGGTCGATGCCGGGCGCGACGAAGCCGGTGCAGCTGGCTACCACCAGATGTGTAACGCCGTCGAGCGACAGGCCCAGACGATCGATCGCGGCGATCGCCAGCGCGGGAGCCGCCTCCGCATAGACGCGCATCCGCGCCGCGGTGCCGGGCCAGTCCGCCGCATAGAAGCCGCCGGGCATCACCGGCGAGCCGCCCTGTTCCGCACGCGGCAGCACCGACCAGCGATGGCGGATGCCCGATCGCGTCGCCATTCTCTCGAACACCCGCGCCGCGCGTGCATCCAGCCGGGCACGCGCCCAGCCTTCGAAGGCGGCATGGACGTCGTGATCGGGGGCGGCGGTGGCGACGGCGTTCAGGAATGACACGCGCGTCAACGCGCGGCGGTCGGTTTCAGACCCGTTGCCCGCATTCGCCGGCCCCCGTAAGGCGCGTGACAGAAAGGCGCCCCTGATGAAATTGATGACCGGGAATTCGAACCTGCCGCTGGCGCGGGACGTGGCGCGCTATCTCGAGATCCCGCTCACCGATGCGCTGGTCCGCCGCTTCGCCGACGAGGAGGTGTTCGTCGAGATTCAGGAGAACGTTCGGGGCGAGGACGTGTTCGTGCTCCAGTCGACCTGCTATCCCACCAACGACAACCTGATGGAGCTCCTCATCATGATCGACGCGCTGAAGCGCGCGTCGGCGAAGAGGATCACCGCGGTGCTGCCGTACTTCGGCTATGCCCGGCAGGACCGGAAGCCCGGTCCGCGCACGCCGATCTCCGCCAAGCTGGTTGCCAACCTGATCACCGTGGCGGGCGCCAATCGCGTGCTCTCGATCGATCTGCACGCCGGCCAGATCCAGGGCTTCTTCGACATCCCCACCGACAATCTCTACGCCGCGCCGGTGATGTCGGCGGACATCAAGGCGCGGTTCGACGGGCCCAACCTCATGGTCGTCTCCCCCGACGTCGGCGGCGTGGTGCGCGCGCGTGCGCTGGCGAAGCGGCTCGACAACGCCCCGCTCGCCATCGTCGACAAGCGCCGCGAGCGCGCGGGCGAGTCGGAAGTGATGAACATCATCGGCGACGTCGAGGGGCGCTTCTGCGTGCTGGTCGACGATATTGTCGATTCGGCTGGCACCCTGTGCAACGCCGCCGCGGCGCTGCGCGAGGCAGGGGCGGAGGACGTGGTCGCCTATGTCACCCACGGTGTGCTCTCGGGCGGCGCGGTGGCGCGGGTCGAGGGCTCCGCGCTGCGCGAGCTGGTGATCACCGATTCGATCGGCAATCAGGAGGTGATCGCGGGCGCGGCCAAGATCCGCCACCTCACCATCGCCCCGCTGCTCGCCGAGGCGATGCGCCGGATCAGCGACGAGGCCAGCGTCTCCTCGCTGTTCGACTGAGAGTCAGCCCCTCCTCCGTTCGTGCTGAGCGAAGTCGAAGCACCTTGGCGACGCTGCGCATGCCCTTCGACTTCGCTCAGGGCGAACGGAGGGGTGATCGGTGACGAGGGCCGCGTCAGTCGCCCAGGATTGAATCGATCGCCTGCGCCAGCTCCACGTCGCGCGCGGAGAGGCCGCCGGCGTCGTGGGTGGTCAGCGTGATCTCCACGCGGTTCCACACATTGGTCCATTCGGGATGGTGGTCGGCGCGCTCGGCGATCAACGCCACCTGCGTCATGAAGCCGAACGCCTCGGCGAAGTCGCCGAACACGATCGAGCGGGTGATCGCGTCGCGTGCTTCGTCATAATCCCAGTCGGGGAGGATATCGAGCGCCTCGGCGCGTTCCGCTTCGCTCAGTTGCTCGACCATGATGGTGTCCTTGCGGTTCGTCAGGGCCCGGAGCTATGGCCGCGGCGATGCCGGGGCAAGACCTTCCGGGCGCACCGCCCTCCGCCGCCGCGTTCGAGGCGCATGCCCGCGCCACGATCGCGCGCCTGCCCGTGGCGTTCCGGGAGCATCTCGGCACCGTCGCCCTGCTGGTCGAGGAAGAGGCCGACGCCGAGACGCTGGCGAGCCTGGGGCTGGAACATCCGCTGGAGCTGACCGGCGTCTATCACGGCCGCCCGGTGGGCGAGAAATCCGCCTTCGATGCGCCGGCGCTGCCCGATCGCATCCACCTCTACCGCCAGGCGATCCTCGCCGAATGGTGCGAGACCGGCGTGCGGCTCGACGACCTCGTCGCGCATGTCGTGATCCACGAGATCGGCCACCATTTCGGGCTGAGCGATGCCGACATGCACGCGCTCGAGGACGCGGTTTCGGATTGAGCCTGCTCGTCGCCCGCGGCCTCGCCTGTGTTCGCGGCGGCCGGCTGCTGTTCGAGGGGCTGGACCTGACGCTCGGCGCGGGCGAGGCGGCGCGGGTGGCGGGGCCGAACGGGGCGGGGAAGTCCAGCCTGTTGCGCGTGCTCGCCGGACTGCTGCGACCGGCGGCGGGATCGGTGACCGCGGGGAGCATCGCGCTGCTCGCCGAAGCGACCGCGCTGGACGAGGAGCTGCCGCTCTCCGGCGCGCTCGGCTTCTGGGCGCGGATGGACGCGGCACCCGATCTGTCGGGTCGGGTCGAGGCGGCGCTCGCCGATGTGGGACTGGAGGCCATCGCCGGCCTGCCCGTCCGCCTCCTGTCCACCGGCCAGCGCCGCCGCGCTGCCCTCGCGCGGGTGATCGCCAGCCCGGCCGCGCTGTGGCTGCTCGACGAGCCGTCCAACGGGCTCGACTCAGCCTCGATCGCGCGGCTGGAGGCGACGATCGCGCGTCATCGCGCCGGTGGCGGTGCGGTGGTGGTCGCCACGCATCAGCCGCTGGTGCTGACCGATGCGATCGAGGTGACGTTATGATCACGCTGGTCTGGCGGGACGTGCGCCGCGGCTACGGCTCGGGCGGCACCACCCTGCTGGTCGGCTTCTTCCTCCTGGTCGCCACCCTATTCCCGTTCGCGACCGGACCGGACGCGGCGCTGCTCGCGCGAGTCGGGCCCGGAGTGATCTGGGCGGCGGCGCTGCTCGCCGCGCTGCTGCCGGTCGAACGGCTGGTCGCGCCCGACGTGGACGCGGGCGTGTTCGACCAGCTCGACCTGCGCGGTTACCCGCCCGCCACCGTGCTGGCGGCGCGGGTGCTGGGCCATTGGCTTGGCTTCGGCCCGCCGGTGATGCTCGCCGCGGTGATCGCGGGGGGGCTGCTCGACCTGCCGTTGGCGGCGCTGCTGCGGGTGGAGGCGGGGCTCGCGCTGGGCACGCCCGGCCTTGCCGCGCTGGCGGTGGTGACCGCCGCGCTCACCGCAGGCCTGCGCGGCGCTGCGGCGGTGGCGGGGCTGGTGATGCTGCCGCTGGCGGTGCCGCTGCTGATCTTCGGCGCCGGATCGGTCGCGGGCGACGGACCGGGGCTCAAGCTGCTTGCAGCGACCAGCCTGCTGCTCGTCGCCGCCGCGCCGTTCGTCGCGGCCGCGGCTCTGTCGGCGCGGGACAGCTGATCAGAACGCGTTCTTGTGCACCACCACGCGGAAGGTGTTGAACAGGATGCTGATGTCGCGCCAGATATCCCAGCCCTGCACATATTCCATGTCGGCCTGGAGCCGGTCAGTCAGGTCCGACATCTGGAGCGTCGCGCCGCGGTGGCCGCGGATCTGGGCGAGCCCGGTGATGCCCGGCTTCAACTGGTGGCGGTGCCAATAGGTCTGGTCGACCTCCCAGAACAGCCGCTCCCCGGCCAGCGAGCCAAGCGCGTGGGGGCGTGGGCCGACCAGGCTCATGTCGCCGATCAGCACGTTGAACAGCTGGGGCAGCTCATCGATGCTGGTCGCCCGGATGAAGCGTCCCAGCCGGGTGATCCGGTCGTCGTCGCGGCTGGCCGATCGGGCGCCGCGCGCGTCGCTGCTCTCGGTGCGCATGCTGCGGAACTTCAGCACCTTGAACAGCCGATTGCCGCGGCCGACGCGATCCTGCTTGAACAGGATCGGGCCCGGGCTGTCCAGCTTCACGCCGATCGCCACCAGAACCAGCAGAGGCAGCAGCACGATCAGCAACGGCACCGTGATCGAAAGGTCCAGCAGCCGCTTCTTGATGCGGTCGGGCAGGTTCAGCGGCTTGCGCGAGACCTGCATCGTTTCCTGGCCGTTGAATGTTGCCAGACCGATTGCGCCGACCGCATTGGCCTCCTCCATCAATATGTCGCCGTCGATGTCGGCGCCCTTCAGCAGTAGCGCCCATTGAGGTTGCCGCTCGGGCACGCTGGCGATGAGGATGCGATCGAACGACTTGGCCAGCGCACCGAACCGGTGGAGCATCTCCGGGTCCTTGAGATTGGGGCGCAGGTCCAGCTGGCGCGCGTCGATCACCTGCGCGCCGCCGGTCTGGTCCGGAGGTGCGCCCCCGTCGACGATCACCAGCTCGTTGATCAGCTGCCCGCCGGTCAGGTGCCGCACGTGGCGGCCGAACGCAATGCGCGCCAGGCCGAGCGCCAGCACCACCGCCACCGCACTGGCGCCGATGGACAGGCGCGAGATTTCTTCGGAGCTCTTGAGAAAGAAGCTTAGCAGCAGGATGGCGAGCACCGCGGTGACAAAGGAAGTGATCGCGCGCCGCGCGCCCTCGCCGGACCGGCGCAGCACCTCGAGCGAATAGGCACCGCTATTGACCGCCACGATCGCGTAGATCGGCAGCAAAGACGCAACCGGAACCAGATCATAGCGCCCGAGCCCGACCAAGGTGAACGCCAGGCTGATTAATGCCGGCGTGCCCCCAATCACCGCCAGGTCGAGCAGACACAGCTCGGCATAGAGGATCAGCCGTATCGTCTGCTTCGACACGCGCCGTGAATCACGAATCGGCACAGCCCACCCCTGCTCAGCCGCGTGTATCCGCTGGTGCATGGTCTCGACGACCTCCCATCCCGCATCGGACCGATCCCCCAACCGTCCCGATTCGCAACCCGCTGACAAACAATCCTAACACAGCCTGCCGACGGATGGCACCGGCTGCATGCCCCACGTGTCGCCTTTTGAAACAGGCTACACGCAATCGTGACTAACGCGATCGGGCGGGCGGGCGTTCCGTCTTGGGATCAGGATTGGCCCTAGGCTACCAGATCAGCAGGACGACGCCCGCTAGCGCAAGGGCGAAGGCGGCAACGCCCGCGAGCCGCGACATCTGCTCGATAACCGGGTTCACGAGTTCGAGCACGCGCGATTGGCTGGGGGCAGGCAGGTCCGCCCGCGCTCCATAATGGCGCTGGAGCATGAACTGCAGTTCATGCGCGGGGCTGCCGCCAGGAGTGTCGGGCGCGTCCTCTTCTTCCAGTTCGCGCGCGGACGTGGATGGCGTCTCGAGGCGGGCATGCGGCAAGGCCATCGTGATTCTCCGGGCAGGGACGTCCGCTATGGCGGAACGGAGTAAAGCTGTTGTAAATGCCGCCCCTTTTTGGATGGCCTGAGTGGTGCGATTTCCTATTGCCGCAGCGGGGGAGACGAGGGGTGGTGGAAGGGAGATCCTTGGCGTCGGTGCGGACCGCGGTCCGGCCTCGGCTTCCCGCCATCGCCGCGCTCGCGCTCAGCCTGGCGATCGCCTTCGACGGGCTTAACGGCCCCGCGGGAAAGCCAATCCTGTTCCTCCTGCTTTCCGTTCCATTCGGCTTGCTGTTGTTCGCCGCACCACCCTCATTGCCGGTCTGGCGAGCGCTCGCGCCGATCGTCGCGCTCGCGGTCGTGGCGCAGATCTGGATGGCGCTGCCCTTGTGGGTGCCGCCGCTGGGCGCGAACTATGCCCGGCCGGACCTGTTGCTGCGTGAACTGCTGGGCGCGGCGGCGCTGCTGGTTGCCTTCTGTATGGGCGCGGTGCTTGCGCTGCGGCGTCAGGCGCTGGCTTCCACGATCGACTGGCTGCTGGCGTTCGCCTGCGCGAATGCCCTGTTGGGCGTGGTGCTGCGCGATCAGGCGGGGGCGCTGCCTTCTCACCTCTGGCAGGCGCACGGCGGGGTGCGTTTCGCCGGAACGATGAGCAACAGCAACGTCACCGGCGCCTACTTCGCCATGCTGGCCCTTGCCGGGCTGACGCGGGTGACGGGGGATTCTGCGGACTGGCGCGAGCCGCTGGTCCGCGCGGCGATGATCGCCCGCTGCATGGCGGTGCTGCTGTGCGCGAGCGCCTGCCTGGTCACCGCTTCCAGGTCCGCGAACACCTGCCTCGGCCTGGGCCTCACCGTGATCCTGTTGGCGGGTGCACGGCGGCGGGACCGGCGCGGCACCGTGCTGGCGGTGGTGCTCTCGGCCGCGGTGCTGACAGCGGCATGGATCGGCCTCGCCGACCTCCTGCAGCTGCGCCTGAACCGGGTTGGTGGGGATGGATTGGCGCGGATGACGATGTGGCAGCACTATCTGGGCGTGTCGCTCCGCTCGATCTGGTTCGGCTATGGCGCGGGTGGCTTCGCCACGGTCAGTGCCCGTTCGCTAAGCGATCCGTTCATCGCGCAATTGCTCTGGACGGTGAACGCGCCGCACAACCTGTTCCTCGGGCTGCTGCTGGAGGGCGGCATTGGCTACCTGCTGCTGCTTGCCGCCGCTGCCGCGCTGGTTGCGCGGCGTGTCCTTACCAACCTGCGTCACGAAGGGCTGCACGACATCGCCAGCGGTGTGTTTGTCGGAATTCTCGCCGTGTTCGGCTGTGCGATGGTGGACATCGCACTGGACGTGCCGGCGCTCGCGGCGCTGACGCTGTTCCTGGCCGGCATGCTCGCGTTCAGGGCGCGCGATGGCCTGCGCCTCGGAAGCTCCGCAGGTCCTGATCTCGCGCCCGCACCTGCCGAAGCGCTAGCAGGAAGCGCGTATAGGCGGGGCTCGCCCGCGCGGCGCTGAAGATGCCTTCGCGATATTCGGCGCGCAGACGCACGTACCAGATCGCCTCGTCGACCGATCGGCGCCGGGCCGAAGACGGCAGATCCCGCCAATGTGCGAACGCCTGGCGCACGCGCCAATCGGCGGCGTAACGCAGATAGGGCGCGAACGCATAGCTGCGGGCCAGCGCCGCGCGCATCGCCGCGGCGTTGCCGCGGCCGGCGTGGAGATAGGCGAGCGCCAGTTCCGCCTCGCCGTCCCCGTACGGTGTCGCTGCGGCGACGCGGAGCGCCCGGTGCGCGGAGTCCAGCATCGCCGCGCGCGCCGCCGGGGCTGCAAACGGCGCCTCGTACAGGCGCGATTGCGCTTCGAGCAGGAGCAGGCGGCGCGGCTGGTCGAGCGCGATCGGCCGCGGATCGGGCACCAGCGGACGATGCCGCGTCAGCTGCCGGACCTCGGAGGACAGGTATGTTTCGGCAAGGGCGACCTGCCGCTCCTGCCCGATCGCGATCACCGCGATCACCGCGCCGAGGGCGAGGACCGCAAGGACGATGTCCGCCGCTCGGCGCTCGGTGCCGGTCGGGCGTCCGTGCCGCATGCGCCTCAGCGCGCGCGATAGTAAGTGGCGTACTTGCTCGAATAATACATGCCGCCGATCGCCTCCGACGACGGATCGACCATCGAGAAGATCCCGCCGATCACCGTGGCGCCATCGCTCTGGAGCTGGTGCACC
The DNA here is from genome assembly GCF_042096255.1 of Sphingomonas sp. Lineage (GTDB taxonomy): Bacteria > Pseudomonadota > Alphaproteobacteria > Sphingomonadales > Sphingomonadaceae > Sphingomonas. Next base: position 53,154 of record NZ_JBELLZ010000001.1, read on the forward strand.
GCCGCGCTCAGCGCCCGCATCGGGGTCTTGCCCCAGCGTACGATCATCACCGCGCCATCGGCGAGGGCGGCGAGGACGCGCCCGTCGGCAAGACCGAGCACCGGCGGCGCGTCGATGATGATATGGTCGTAGCGCGCGGCAAGCGCGCCAAGCAGCCCGGACATCCGATCGCCGTCGAACAGGTTCTCCGAGGTATAGTGCGGGCGGGTGACGAGGAGCAGGTCCAGCCCCTCCACCGCATCGCGTACGATCGCCTCTTCCGTGCGCGCCTCGCCGGCGAGCACGTCGAGCAGGCCGTGTGTGCTCCCCGCGCCGGTCAGTCCGTGCAGCGCGGCGCGGCGCACGTCGGCATCGATCAGCAGCGTCCGCGCGCCGCCGGTCGCAAGCGCGCGCGCAAAGGCGAGCGCGGTGGTGGTCTTCCCCTCGGCGGGAAGCGCGGAGGTGAAGGTGATCGTCTTGAGCACGCGCGACGTGCGCACGCCATAGATCGAGGCGCGGGCGATGCGCATCGATTCCGCATAAAGGCTGGTGGACTTGTCGAGCACCAGGTTGGCGGGGCTCTGCTTGCCCGACACCTTAGGGACCGCGGCCAGCACCGGCAGGCCGAGGTGCGATTCGAAATCGGCGACGTTGCGGATGCCGGGGACGAGCAGTTCCTGCGCGATGATCGTCGCGCAGCCACAGGCAAAGGCCACCAGCAGCGCCGTCGCCAGCATCAGCGCGCGGCGCGGCGAGGTCGGCGCGGGCGAGGCAACGGCGCGATCGATGATCGTCGCCGGCGCGATCTCGCTGCGCTGCGCCTGCATGCTCTCCAGCGAAAGCTGCGACATCTTCTCATAGGCCTCGCGCTTGGTCGCGGCCTCGCGCTCCAGGCTGTCGGCCAGCACGCTGGCGCGGGTGTTGGAAGCCTGCTGCCCTTCGAGCTGGCGCATCGAGCCGCGCAGGCTGGCCACCCGCGCGTCCGCGGCGCGCGAGGTTGCCTCCAGCGACGCGACCGCGCGATTGGCTTCCGCCTTGATCTGGACGTCGAGCGCCTGGAGCTGTTCGTTGACCTTGATGCTCTCGGGATGGCGCGGGCCGTAGCGCGACGAGACCTCGCCCAGCGCGCGCAGCACCTCGGCGCGCTGGCGCCGCAGGTCCGAAATCACCGGCGAACTGCGCACCTCCGCGACCGAATCAAGACCGCCGCGGGCGACCTGCGCGCGCGCGGCGCTCAGTTGCGCGCGGGCCTCGGCGGCCTGTGATTCGGCGGTGGCGAGCTGAGTCGATAGCGGACCGACCTGCTGGTCGACGATGGTTCCCGCCGCGCCGCCGCGCACCGTTCCGGTCCGCGCGCGATATTGCGCCACGCGTGCGTCGGCCGCGCGCACCTGGTCCGCCAGCTCGGCGAGCTGGCGCTCGAAGAAGCTCGCCTGCGTTTCCGCGGTGCCGACGCGGTTGCCCACCTTGGTGCGGATATATTCCTCGGCAAAGGCATTGGCGATGTCCGCCGCCTTGCCGGGCTCCTCCGCCTTGAAGCCGACGTTGATGACATAGGTCAGCCGGTCGCGGCCGACGCTCAAGTTGCGCTTCACCGCGCGGGCAACCGCGGTCTGGCGCTCCTCCGGGCTGATCGGGCGGGTGTTCGCCGCATCGGGTGCGGCGGCGAATTCGGGATCGTTGCCCAGCCCTAGCCGCGTCACCACGGCGCGGGCGATGTCGAGCGAGTTCAGCACGGTGACCTCGGTCTCGACATATTCCGAATCGATGTTCGACGGATTCGAGTTCTGCGCGCGCGCCATGGGATCGCGGTCCGGATCAAGCTGGATCCGGGCCACCGACTGGTAGTGCGGCGTCATCAGCATGATGAAGGTTGCCGCCACGCCGAAAACGACCAGGGTGACCAGGCCCAGCGTCAGCCAGCGCCGGCGCAACACATCCATCAGCGCCTTGACGTTGTCCGCGAGGCGGATCTCGTCGCCATCGCCTTCGTTCGAGCCGCTCATGGGATTGATCACCTGATTGTTGCGCTGCAGCATATGCGTGGCCCGATGGACTTGCAATCAGAGTCGGAAGGAAAGGCGTGTCTCGACACGGAACTGTTTCGGATTGCCGTTCACGACGAAGTCGTTGCCGTTTCGCGCAGAATAGGAGGCCAGGATGTCCGCGGAGAGCCACCGTGAGATCAGGTACCGAGCCTGGCCGCTGACCCGATAGATGTAGAAGCCCTCCTTCGAGTCGATGTAATCCTGATAGGCGACGTCTCCCGCCGCGCTCAGGATCAGGTTGCGGAGGAGCTCATGGTCCACGCCCATCGACAGGCGATTGTCGAAATAGGCCGCGGTGACGCCGATCTGGGAGTCCTGGATGATCCGGCGGACGCGGATGTTGAACGTGGTCAGTTCCGAATAGAAATAGTCAACGCGCGCATCGGCGGAGAAGCCGCTCACGTCGCGAAACTGCGGCGAGTTGAACTTGCGCCAGGAATAGCCGAGCGCCACCGTGCCGCGCAGAAAGGCAGGCAGGTCCATGCTCACGCCGCCGACGACGCGATACCCATCCGAATCGCGGTTGGCGATGCCCGGGGCGAGCAGGGTATCATATGCGGTGTCGGCGTAGCTCGCCTGGACGTAGACCGAGGTCACCGGGGTCAGCGCCCGTTCCGCCTGGGCGACCACGCCGTTGATCGTCCGGTTGCGGTTGGATTGATCAATCACCGTGCCTTCGCCGAAATCGACGTCGTTGAAGTCGAACCGGTTGCGGTTGTAGGCGAGCGCGAAGCGATTGCGGGCCCTGCGGAACTCGGCGCGGGCCGAGAGCAGGCTGTAGTCGTAGCTCGACAGGGCCGACACGCTGGCGTCGACGTTGCCCGAGAACGGGCTTTCGAACACCCGACCCGCCTGTGCCTCGCCGGTGATGGAAAGGTCGCCGGTCGCATCGAGGCGGCCGAGCAGGCCGGTGCTCCAATTGTCCTCGTTGCGGACCGAATAGTCGAAGAACCGGCGGAAGCGGCCATTGGCGGTCGCGGTCAGCGAATGGCGCACCCAGTCCGACTGGACCCGGACGCCCGGCTCGACCACCGCATAGCCTGCCGAGGTCGGGTTTTCCTCCGACAGGAAGATGTTGTCGTCCGCACCCAAGCCGATGTCGAGCCGCGGGAAGACCAGGAAGCCGCCGGCTCGGATACCCAGCGCATCATAGTCGGGCCGCGCGCGCTCCCGGACGCTGACGTTGCGGTCCCGGCTGAACTCCGGCGGGGTGGTCGGCTGGATCAGGATGTCGCTGTCCTGCGCCGCGCAGACAGCCGGGGCGGTTGTTGCGAGCGCGGCGCCGGCGATCACCAGTGCCGCGCGTGTGTGGCGCATGCCTCGTGCCCCTGCCCGATGCTGCATCGGTTGCCGTCCTGCTGCCATAGAACGCCCGCTCCGATCCCCGATCCGATCCATGGTCACGCTAGCGCGGCGTGTAGTTCGACGATCCGCCGCCGATCCCGACCAGCGGGCCGGAGAAGCCGCCGCCGAACAGGTCGCCCTCGCCGCCGCCGCGGTTCACCGTCGCCCCCGTTCCGATACCGTAGGAAAGTCGCACGTTGCTGATCGCTGCGGCCAGGTTGCGGTGACTCGCCGAACCGCCGGCGCAGTTCAGCGCCAGCGAGACGATGCGGCCGATCTGCCGCTTGTCGCGGCTGCCCTGCAGCGTCGGCGCCTGGCTAATCGCGAACACGACCGCGCTTTCCAGGTCGATCGTGCTGGCGCCGCGCGGCAGCGTCGCGATCGAGCGGATGATGGTCTGGCACAGGTCGCGCGCCGCATAAGCGTCGCCGGTCAGGTGCACCGCGGGGCGCTGCGGGCCGGCGACCGCCGGTGCGGTGCCGAGCGTTGCGCCGATCGCGGCCAGCAGCCCCATGCTTGTCCCGAAACGATGCCCTGTCATGTCTCCGCTCCCTGTCTTTTCTTGTTCTCGATCAGAAATAGCGCTCGCCAAGCCGGATCGTGTCACCCGGATAGACGCGCAGGTCCGGCGTCAGCTTGTAGGCGACCTCCTGGTCCTCGCCGCGGCGGCGGATGAAGATGCGGCCCTGGTTGGCGCGCGGGGTGAAGCCCTGCGCGCTGGCGACCGCGTTCATCACCGTCAGCCCGTTGACATAGGGGTAGGTGCCGGGGGCCTTGACCTCGCCGAGGATGTAGTACGGGCGGTAGGCAGTCACCTCCATGCTCACCTTCGGATCGCGGAGGTAGCCGTCGCCGAGCTTCGCCTGGACCTCGTTCGAGACCTGGTCCACAGTCTTGCCGGTCGCGGCGAGATCGCCGATCAGCGGCAGAGACAATGCGCCGTTGGCTCCGACGGAGAATTCGCCCGACAGCCCGGGCTCGTTGAACACCAACACGCGGACCTTGTCGCCGACGCCGAGCCGGTACGCTTCCTCGATATTGGCCGCGGCGCCGACCCGGTCGCCCGGTGGCGACACCGCGCCGTCACTGGCGCAGGCGGCCGCGAGCAGGCCGAGGGCGCAGATCACCATCCACCGGAACTGCGCATGAACGCGGGCAAATCGGGTCATCGTGCGATCATTCCCCTTTTGGCACCGGCCACGCCCGGCAAGGGACCTGCCGGGTCTAGCGGGCCCTCTTCCTTCAAACCCCAGTGTCCCTGAAGCCCCGGTTCGATCCGACTCGGCTGCTGACGCACCGGCGCGACCGTCCAGCCGCCGATTTCCCCAACAAACCCGGTAAACGCAAGATGAATCTTGGAATTGGCCGTCCCGGGGCAGGATGGCGTATGCTCAGCCCTCCGGCTGGAAGCCGGGGGGCAGGCATTGCGCCTTGTTGCGACGCTCGAAGGTCGCGCAGTTCCAATAGACCAGCTCGCGCGCGCGCGACCGATCGGAGAAATAGTAGAAGTCGGGCGAACCGCCTTCCCAGCGGACCCGGCCGAACGCGCCGCCGTCTACCCGGCGCGCGGCGCCCTTGAAGCCCACCACCGTGCATGCGCCGGTGCGCGCGCGGCAAAGGTCCAGTGCGGTCAGCGCCAGGCTGCCGGCGAAGGTATCGGGCGCAATCGTTACCACGAACACGCCGGAGGCGGGGTTCACCGCCGCCAGTGAGGCCCCCCGCAGCTCGGTCGGCGTGCCGGCGGGGGGCGAGGCTGCGGCGGCGCTTGAGGCCGGAACGGTGGTGATCTCGTTCTCCGGGCCGGACAGCGCGCCCTCCGGCAGCGTCAGCCCGCGGTGCGCCAGCGAGAGCGGGCGCATCAGCGCGATTTCGGGTTCGGTGCCGGCGTGGGGCTGGCGGAACGCGCCCGGGCGGCCGCTGCCGCCGGGCCACCGGTAGAACAGGTGCGTGCGGATCTGCGCGGCCTTCACCACGCTCCGGTTCCAGTTCGGCACCACCCAGTCGGTGTGGTAATGCGTCGACCAGCCGACCGGTGCGAACACCGTGCCGCCCAGCAGCGCTGCCGCCATCGCCTGCGCCCGGCCCCAGGCGGCCGGCGCGGGCGTGCGGCGCGCCATCGATCCGTCGCAGGTGAAGGTGAACTGGCAGCCGGTCGCGCGCGCCGAACCCTGGAACACCACGCCGCACACGCTGGCCGGGAAGGAGGGGTGGCGCAGGCGGTTGATCACCACCTGGCCGACCGACTCCTGCCCCAGCGCGTCGTCGCCCGCCTCGTACCACAAGGCCGCGGCGAGGCAGTCGAGCGCGCGCGACCGGTCAAGCGCGGAGAGCGTCAGGCGCAACGGCGCCGCCGCCGGGTTCGGTTCGGTCGAGAAGGGGATCGCGGCGTTGATCTGCCGTGCGGTCTCGCGCGGCACGTCGAGGAAGGTGACCTCCGCCACCGGCGGCGCGGCGGCAAGGCTGGCCGATGCCCGGTCGGGAACGGGCCGGAGCGGCCCGCCGCCGCGACCCGGCTCCGGCGCCCGTCCGAGCAGCACCAGCGCCGCCACCGCCGCGGCGACCGCGAGGCCGAGCACCAGCACCAGCAATGCGGCGAGCGTGCGCGGCGAGGCCAGGTTGGCGCGCGCCGGTGGCATGTAGAAGACCGCCTCGCCCTCGGCCCCCGGCGGCGGCCGGTCATCCCAGATCGCCGCGGCCGGCACGTCGTCACGAGAGGGGAGAACGGCCCGATGCACCGCGCGCGCCTATCACGCCGGCGGTGCGGGGGCGAGATGCGGCGGGATCAGCCCTGTGCGAGGGCGGGACGGGTCCAGATCAGCGGATTGCCTGGCACCTGAAGCCGCAGCCAGCTGTAGCCGCTGCGCGCCCAGGGCCGCACCCGCCCGGTCAGGCTGTCGAGGACGACGTCGCCGGTGGCGGTGCGCGCGACCAGCACGGTGTGCAGCCCGACGCTGCGGCGATACACCACCGCCAGGAACAGGCCCGCCTCGTCGAGGCCCGCGGCGATCAGCTGTGCGCGCTTCTCCAGCGCGATGTCCTCGCAGTCGCCGGTCGCGCCGGGGCCGCTGCCGGTCGGGCGCCAGAGTTCGTCGACGCCGAAGTTGACGCTGTCGGGCCGCTGGCGGACCGCGCGGTTCACCCGCCGGTTGATTGCGCGGATCAGCGGCAGCGGGTCGGGCGTGGCGGCGGGCAGTGCTTCGGACGTGGCGGGCGCGAGGGTCCCGTCCGGCACGTCGCGGATCGCGGCGGTGCTGATGCGCGCGCCGCTGCCGGCGTCCGCCAGCGGCGCGGCCGGGCCGCCGCAGGCGTCGCGGTCGCGCCCGCACATCTCCAGGAAGCCGACCGGCGCATCCGCGGCATCGCCGAAGGTGAGGAAGGGCGGCTGCCATGACCGCGCGGCCGCGGGCGTGCCGCCGGCCGCGAACAGCCCGATCAGGATTGCCACCGAACGTATGACCATCGCGACGCTCCCGGTATGCTCCGGGAGGCGTGTCGCAGATCAGGCTTTCGGTTCGGTAAATGCCGGCTGGGCCTCGCCGGCGAGAAAGGCGTGGAGCCGATCGGTGAAGGCGCGCGGCGCGACCGGGGAGATGCGGTCCGATCCGGCCAGCGGCGCGCGGATCAGCCGGGTCATCTCCTGCTGCAGCGCGGCTTCCGTGTCCGCGATCTGGAGCCCGGCGGTGCCGCGGAACCGCGCCGCGGTGTGCAGCTGGTGATCGGTGGTATGCTCGCGCTGCGCCGCCTGTCGCGGCAGCAGCACCATCTGCTTGCCGATCTCCAGCGCCTGGAGGATCGATCCCATGCCGACATGCGCGACGAACAGCGTGCACGCGCCCAGCCGCCGCTGATAGTCGCCCGGCGGCACCATGCGCGCCCATTCGCCGTGTTGCGGCTCGTATGTGCCCTCGCCGATCTGCTGGAAGACGGGAATGTCCGGGTTCGCGCCCGCCCATTCGTCCACCGCGCGGGTCAGCCGGTCGAACGGCAGCATGGATCCGACGGATGCGAAGATCATACCACGCGCCCCCAGCATTCAACGCCTTCCGCCTCCGCGACATCCGGCCATTGCGAGAGCACCTTGGTCGCGACCTTGCGGGCGAGGCGGCCCGAGGTCGACAGGCGCTCGCCGTTCGCGATGCTGTCGACCCACAGGGTGCGGCAGCCCATCAGCCGGCCGAGCAGCAGGAAGGGCAGCGCCGGTGCCGAGCCGGTGGTGATCACCGCCTGCGGCCGGGCCCGGCGCAGGATGCGCCACGCGGTGATCATGGTCGGCACCAGCGGGCGGAGGTCGAAGCGGGAGGAATCGGACACGACATGGACCGTCGCGCCGTCCACCATATGCTCATACCCGGCGAGGGTGGAGACATAGGTCACGTCGAAGCCGTCGAAGGCGGGCCGCATCCGCATCAGCTGGATCCAGTGGCCGCCTCCGGAAGCGACGGCAAGCAGGCGCGGGCGATCCCGCGCAAGATCACGCACGTTGTGCATCGGTCCCCCAGCCTGTGGCCGGCGATCCCGCTGTGCAGGTCCGCCACGCCCGCTGAATGCAACAGCGCGCCGGAGATGTCCACGCGGCACAATGGGACAGTCCGGCCCCGGCGCGCACCAAAGGCCGCTTTGCAAGCCGGGCGACGCGGCTTAACGATCGATGCCGTTGAGCGGGCGGGGTTTCCAGGCCGGCGCGGCTTGGTTCAGGGGGTGATCGGGGGCCATGGCGACGCAGGGGCACAAGCCCAGGGGCATTCTGCCGGGGATCCAACTGCTGCGCGGCTGGGCCGCCATCTTGGTCGTGATCTTCCACGCTAACGGCATGATGGGGCACGCGCCTTATTTCGGCACGCATCCGTTCGTGCTGGGGGACGTGGGTGGCTTCGGCGTCGCGGTGTTCTTCGTGATCAGCGGCTTCATTATCGCGATCGTCGCGCTTGACCCCGCAGGCGCGCCCACCATGTCGCTGCGCGACTACGCCATCCGCCGGTTCATGCGGATCGTGCCGTTCATGTGGCTGTGCGTGATCGGCTACAATCTCCTCAGCTTCGCCGGCACCCGCGAGATGGAATGGGCGCCGTTCCTGCGCGCGATGGTGGTCTGGCCGGTGGGCGAGCTGAAGCCGAACGTGCTCTGGTCCCTGCGCCACGAGTTCCTGTTCTATCTCCTGTTCGCGTTGACGATGCTGCTGCCGGTGCGGCGCCCGTGGGTACTGGCCGCGTGGTTCGCGGCGCCGCTGGTGCTCTGGCTCGCGCTGCTCCCGTTCCCACTCGAAACGACGCCTTGGCATCCGTATCGGCTCGAGATCGTGCGGGTCGTCCTGTTCGGCAGCGAATCGGGCGCCAATCTGCAGATCGGGGCGGGCTTCCTGCTCGGCTTGGCCTGGCTGGCGGGAAAGCCGGCGCTGCGCGAGCGCGTACCCTATGGACTCGGCGTCGCCACTGCCGCGGTAACTGCGGGCGCACTGATCATCATCGCCGAGGGATCGCCGCCGGGCCTAGCGCGAACGGTGCTCTGGACCGGGCTGAGCGCGGGAATCGTCTACCTCGGCATCGTCGGGCGCGCGCCAGACGGGCCACTCCGACGGATGGGGATGCTGCTCGGCAACGCGTCCTTCGCCATCTATCTCGTCCACAATCCGGCGCTGCTGGTGCTGCTGGAGGCGAGCAAGCGGGTCCGTGGGCTCCTGCCGCTGCCGGCGTTTCTGGTCGTCTTCGTCGTCGCCGCCACCCTGGCCGGGGTTTTCGTTCACCTGCTGGTCGAGAAGCCGCTGATCAGCTGGCTCGCCCATGGCCGGCGGGTGGCGCCGTGGATGCGTCGTCGCCCAGCTGATCGGCAGTGAGCGGGCGGCGGCGGCGCATCAGCTGGTTCAACGGGCGCTCGACCAAGCGATAGCCGAGCAGCCCGGCGACCAGCCCCGCGACCATCGCGACGCCGATCATGGGGATGGTCAGCGCATCGGGCAGGCGCAGCGCGATCGAGGTGACCGCGCCGATCGCGAACATGTGGAACAGGTAGATCGAATAGCTGGCGTCGCCGATGTGGAGCCACGCCGGCGATACGCGCCGGTGTCGCTGGTCCACGATCGCCAGCAGCAGCGCCACGTGCGCCGCGCAGGCGACGACCAGCAGCACCTGTGTCGACACCAGCGGCCGGATCAGATGGTAGAAGCCGATAATGTAGAGCAGTATCGCGGTGGACAGCGCCAACAGCGCGGCAATGGCGCCATTGCCCAGCAGCAGGCGCCCGCGCAGGTTCAGGACGCCCAGCCACACGCCCGCCACGAACCCCAAGGTGTCGATCTGCGTGTAGAAGCGCGGCACGGCGCCCTCGAACGACACCGCCATGCCCAGCAGGATGCATGCGACGAAGAACAGCGTCAGCGTCACCGCCCTTGCCATCAACCCGAGCGCGAAGGTGAAGGCGAAGATCAGGTAGAAGAACATCTCGAAGTTGAGCGTCCACCCCAGGCGGAAGATCGGCACGATGCCGGCCTTGCCCGCGGGATCGTACATCGGGATGAACAGCAGCGAGTGGATGAGGTGCTTGAGATCGAACAGCGTGCGATGGAAGATCTGCGGCACAAGCAGGGTCAGCGCGGTCACCAGCAGCGTCACGAACCAGTAGATCGGCGCGACCCTGCGCACCCGGCGGCTCAGAAAGCGGCGCGGGTCGAAGCTGCCGGTGCCCGTGGTCTGCACCATGATGAAGCCGCTGATGATGAAGAACAGCGTCACACCATAGCGCGCGCCCAGCTGCCATGCCTCGCTGGTGGCGCCGCCCAGCCGGTGGTCGACCGAATGGCCGACGATCACGGTGGCGGCGGCGATTGCGCGACCGAGCTGCAAACCGTCCAGGCGGCCCGGCACGTCAACGGGGGCGGTTCCGTTCGCCACGATCGATCTTTCCTCTGCTGAGACCCCAGGCCGCGCGTGAACCGCGCGATCCATAAACGCAGACTGGCCGGGCCGGTGCAAGGCCCGGGACCGCCGATCCGCGCCCTTGCGGGCCGCGTGACGGCCGCTGTCCGGAAATGGTCCACTCCCCGTCCTCTTCGCGCCTGCAACACGACAGTCATCGCATTGGCAGGATTGAGAAGCTTGTATATCGTGGCGTTAACGGTTCGGATCGTGACGCACTGCGGGGGGCTCTCGTGACGGCCAGGTTGGCGGCGATGGAAGATTGGGATCGTGCGGCCCGCGCCCCGGCGCGTGCTGCGGCGCACCCGGCCTACCGCCCCGAGATTGACGGTCTGCGTGCGCTGGCGGTGGTGCCGGTCGTGCTGGGACATGCCGGAGTGCGCGGCTTCGGCGGCGGCTTCATCGGTGTCGACATCTTCTTCGTCATCTCTGGCTTTTTGATCACCGGCATCCTGGTTCGTGATCTACGCGCCGGCCGTTATTCGATTGCGGGATTCTACCGCCGGCGCATCCTGCGCATCTTCCCTGCGCTGTTCGCCTTGCTGGCGGCGGTGACCGTCGTCGCGGTCGTGGCGATGCTGCCGACCGAACTCGTCCGCTTCGCCCGCTCGCTCGGGGCCACGGCGCTGTTCTGGTCCAACATGCAATTCTATTCGGAGAGCGGCTATTTCGACGCTGCCTCCACTACCAAGCCGCTGCTGCACACCTGGTCGCTCGCGGTGGAGGAGCAGTTCTACATCTTCTGGCCGCTGCTGCTGGCAGCGGTGGGCGCGGCGCGGCTGCGCCGGCTCGGGCTTGTCGTCGCCTTGGTGAGCGCGGTGTCGCTCGCCGCGTCGGCGGTGCTGATCTTTTACGACATATCGGCCACGTTCTATTCGCTGCCGACCCGGACGTGGGAGCTTGGCCTGGGCGCGATCCTGGCGATCGCCGGCAGCCGCTACCGTCGGCGCTGGGCGGCGGAGATCGGTACGGCGATCGGGCTGGTGCTGATTCTCGCCTGCGTATGGCGCTACCATGAGTTCATGCTTTTCCCTGGTCCGGCCGCGCTGGTGCCGTGCCTGGGCGCCTGCCTGCTGGTGTTGCCGGGAACCGCGATGTCGACGGTCGGCCGGGTCTTCGCACTTGCGCCGGTTGCCTTCGTCGGGCGGATTTCTTACTCGCTCTACCTGTGGCACTGGCCGGTGATCGTGTTCACCGACACGGCGCTGCTCACCTCCAACGACGACCCGCTCATCAAGGCGGCCGAGGTCGCGGTCTCCTTCCTGCTCGCCGCCGTGTCGTGGCGCTTCGTCGAGCAGCCGTTCCGCACCGGCGCGGCGGCCTGGCCCACCCGGTCGGTGCTGCTCGGCGCCGCCGGCGCGGTCGCCATTGCGGTGAGCGTCTCGGGCGGCCTTCTCGCGCTGCACGGACTGCCGTGGCGCTATTCGCCGCAGGAACAGGCGATCGGCGCCTATCTCGATCTCGATGTCGAACGGGCCTACCGCCGCGGCACCTGCTTCGTCGTGTCGCAGAATGCCAGGATAGCGCCGGACTGCTATGTCACGCGCACCCGCAAGCCGGTGGTCCTGCTCCTCGGTGACAGCCACGCCGCCCACCTCTGGCCCGGCTTCGCCGCGAACCGGACCGACTTCGAGGTGCTGCAGCTGACGGTCGCCGGCTGCCGGCCGCTGGTCCACCCGTCGCCATCGACGATCTGCCGGCAGACGTTCAATCGCATCCTGCTGGACTGGGCGCCCCGGCACCGGCCGGCGGCCGTCCTGCTGTCCGCTAACTGGCGGGCCGACGATCTGGAATATCTCCGCCGAACGCTGACGCTGCCGCCGGTCCGCGCGCTGAACCCGATCGTCATCGGCCCGATCCCTCAGTACGATGTCGCGCTCCCACGCCTCCTCGCCCTTTCCGCCAACCGCCAGGATCCGGAGCTCGTCAGGCGTTCGCAGCGTGATGCGCCGTTCGCGATGGACGCACGCCTCCGGGCGCTAACGGTGAGAAGCCGGGTGTCCTATGTCTCCTTGGTGGATGCGTTGTGCCACGGGAGGACGTGTCGGACGCTTGCGGCGCCGCTGATCCCCATGCAGTTCGACTACGGACATCTGACGACGGAGGGATCGCGCACGGTGGTGCGGGGCATCCTGCCGCAGATCGAAGACATACTCGGGACAGACGGCAGCAAGGCCGGCGGTCCCGGGACGGAACGGGAGCGAAGTCCGGCGATCGAGCGATCGTGATTGCCTATGCGGGGTGACCCGAATAGGCACCCGCACGAGAGCTTCGAACGACGGCCTTTGGGGGTACGCAGCGGTTGGCTGCGCAACAGTGGGCGGGAAGGTGCATGGCGCGTTCGATCATTTTCCTCGTGTCCCATTCCTCCGCCGGCGGCGCGCAGGAGATCTGGGCGAACCTGGCGGAGGCGTTCCGGGTCCGCGGCGATGCCGTCCGGCTGATGGCGCTCTATCCGCTGCGCGAGACGGTGCGGGAGACCTCGGCCGACCTGCCCTGGCGCTATGTCGTCGACGCCCGCCCCGGCAATCCGCTCGCCATGGCGCGGATGCTGCGCCGACTGGTCGCGATCTTTCGCCGCGACCGGCCCGATCTGGTGGTGACGGCGATGCCCGCGGCCAACGTGCTCGCCGCCATCGCCGCGCGCCTCGCCGGGCTGAAGGGGCGGGTGGTCACCTCCCACCACTCGCCTGCTGAGACCCACAATCCCGTCCTCAACCGGATCGATGCCGTTGCCGGATCGCTTGCCAGCGTGCGCTCCATCGTCAGCGTCTCTGACAGCGTGGCGGGGACGCTGGAGAACAAGCCGGCGCGCTATCGCGCCAAGCGCCGCACCATCCCCAACGCGCTGCCACCCGCGATCGAGGACCGGCTCGCGATCCTGGCGGAGGAGCGCGCCGGCAAGTCGCGGGGCCGCACGGTGGTGGCGACCGGCCGGCTGGCCCATCAAAAGAATTACCCGCTGCTGATCCGCGCCGCGGCGCACATGCCCGACGTCACCATCGACATTGTCGGCAATGGGCCGGACGAGGAGGCGCTGCGCGCGCTGGCGGCGGACCTCGGCGTGGGGGATCGGGTCCGCTTCCTGGGCCATCGGCCACGCACCGAGGCGATCGGCATCCTCGCCGGCGGCGACGTGTTCGCCCAGGTCAGCCATTTCGAGGGGCACAGCCTGGGCCTGATCGAGGCGGCCAAGCTGGGCCTGCCGCTGGTCGTGTCCGACGTGCCGGTCCAGTTGGAGGGGATCACCCGGTCCGACGGCGAGCGGTGCGGGCTGGTCGTTCCGGTGGACGAGCCGGCCGAACTCGCCCGCACGATCCTGACGCTCGTCGACGATGCCGACACGCTGGCGCACTGGGGCGCACGCGCGCGGTCGCTGGCGGACGAGGCGACGTTCGGCGCGATGGTGGATGCCTATCGGGAGCTGGTGCCATGACCGCGCCGGTGGCGGCGCCCGCGCGCAAGACCGTCTATATCGTCCAGGTCCTCCGCGGCATCGCCGCCGCGGCAGTCGCCGTTTACCATACGCACCTGATCCTCGCGAAACCGGAATATGGCGGGGTCGCGGTGTTCGGATCGGTTGCGGGCTATGGCTGGCTGGGCGTCAACTTCTTCTTCGTGCTGAGCGGCTTCATCATCCTGCTCGCGCATTTCCGCGACATCGGCCAGCCCGCTCGTGCAGGCCCCTATGCCTGGCGCCGCTTCGTGCGCGTCTATCCGATCTACTGGATCTTCACGCTGGCCTATATGGCGGCCGCCACCGTCGGCCTGGGCTCGCCGAGCTTCGGCTGGGATTTCCCGAACCTGCTCTCGACATTCACCCTGATCGTTTTCGACCCCGAGCCCCAGCCGCCGCTGCAGGTGGCGTGGACCTTGTTCTTCGAGATCATCTTTTACATCGCCTTCCTGGCGCTGATCGTGAACCGGCGGTTCGGGCTGGTGGTGTTCGCTGCCTGGCCGGTGGCGATCCTGGTCAATGCACTGGTGCTCGGCCGGACGAACTTCGGCCCGTTCAACATGTGGAACATCTACTTTCTGTTCGGCATGGGCGCCTATCTCGCCTACCGGCATGCGGCCGGCCGCTGGATGATGCCCATGCTCGCGGTCGGCGGCGTCCTGCTGGTGGCGCTCTTCGCGCTCGGGCTGGTGCCGACGCGGATGGTCGAGGCGCAGCACGATCCCGTCCTGCTCCTGTATCTTGCCGGCGTGTTCGCGCTGCTGCTGGCCAGCGCCACATTGTTCGAACGGGACCGGGCGCTGCGCTTTCCAGCGCCGCTGCTGCTGCTCGGCGATGCCTCCTATTCGGTGTATCTCATCCATTCGCCGGTCCTCTCGGCCTTCGCCACCCTCAAGCAGAAGCTCGCCGCGGACCTGCTGCCCGCCTGGGCCACGTTCGCGGTGGCGCTGATCGCCTGCCTGACCGCGGGCGTGCTGGCCCACCTGCTGATCGAGAAGCCGGTGCTGAGGCTCGTTCACCTCCGCGTCGGCCGCCTCAACCCTCCCGCCAGCGCCGCTTCGCGGCGCGGCGCCTGACCATGCACTCCACCGTCGGGGGCCTGTCCCGCGCCGGCGGGGAGGCGCGCCCGGTTCATCGGTTCACCGGACTGCCCCCCGTGCGGGCGGACGCCGCACCGCGCGGCAACCTGCTGCACGGTATCGTGGTGGTTGCGGTGCTGCTGTTGTCGCTGTTCGGGCCCGTGATGAGCATGAAGGGCGACGGCGGGCACGCCAGCGGGGAGGGTAACTCCACCCGCCAGCTTCTTTACGTGGCCAGCATGCTGCTGGCGGTGGCGGGAGCGCGGCCGTGGCAACGACCGGCCCGGCTGCTGGTGCTGCCGGCGTCGATGGTGGTGGCGCTGGCCTGGTGCTGGGCATCGCTCGGATGGTCGATCGATCCGGGCAGCTCGCTGCGCCGCCTAGTGCTGACGACCATGCTGATCTGGACCATCTTCCTGTCGGTCGACGGGCTGGGCTATGCGCGAACGGTGGTGCTGATGCGGTCGGTGCTGCTGGCGGTGCTGATCGTTAACCTGCTGGCGGTGGTGCTGATGCCCGGCATCGGCATCCACCAGTCGCAGGACGTGCACGATCCCGGCCTGATCGGTGCCTGGCGCGGCGTGCTGGGGCACAAGAACTTCGCCGGTGCCGCCGCGGCGGTCACCATCCTGCTCCTCGTCTTCGCCGGATCCGGCATGCGGCGGTGGACGCGCTGGGGGGCGCTGGCACTGTCGATGATCTTCCTGATCGGCAGCCTGTCCAAGACCTCGCTGGGGATCACAATGGTCGCCATCGGAGTGGGCATGGCCGTGAAGCGCTACAACCCCAAGCTCCTGCCTTTCGCCCTGCCGACGCTGATCGCGATCGCGGGCGTCGCCCTGCTGGGCATCGATATGGGCTTCGCGCGAATGGCGGGACAGCTGTTGTGGGACCCCAACGCCTTCACCGGCCGTACGGAGATCTGGCTGCCGCTGCTCCTATACGTCCGTGACCATCCGCTGACCGGCGCCGGCTTTGGCGCCGTGTGGAACATCGGCGACGCCCGCGAGCCGATCTTCCATTATGCCAGGGGATGGGTGACGCTGCAGACCAGTGCGCACAACGGTTTCCTCGACCTGGTGGCGCAAGTGGGCATTCCGGGTTTGGTCCTGGGCCTCACGTCGCTGTTCCTGATCCCGTTAGCCCGTCTGTTCGCCACTCGTACCTTTGCACCCAGCCGTGCGGCATTGTTGGCCGCGATGCTGGTGTTCGCGTTCGGCCACAACTTCACAGAATCGAGCCTATTCGAGCGCGACATCATCGTCCACGTCTTCCTGATCTTCACGATCGCCCTGATCAGGGACGTGGTGCGCAGTCCGCCATTGCGCCTGGCGCGCGCCCGACGATGATCGCGTAGAAACAGCGGCGGGGAGGACGGCAAGCCCGTGCCGACCACGACGAAGACCCACGACAACAACAGGGAGACTGGACATGGCCGCGTCCTCGCTGCTGCTGGTGACACACGTGCCGATCCGATCGGCGGCGTCCGGTCCGCAGATCGACGACCAGACCGCCGCCGGCATCGCGCAATGGTGCCGGCATTTCGACAGCGTCACCTTCTACGGCACGGCGGCGGACGCGAGTGCGGCGGGAGGTTCGACGAATTGGGTCGACACGGGAACGGGCGCGCTGGCCGGGAAGGCGCGGCTGATCGCCCTGCCGCGCGCCTATGGCGTGACCAAGATGGCGCGCCATCACCGCGCCGTCCGGACCGAGCTGCGCCGGGCGATCGCTGCACACCGGCACCTATGCTTCACCATCGGCGGCATCATCGGCGACTGGCCCGCGGTCGGCGCGCTGGAGGCGATCCGGCAGAAGCGCGACTATGCGGCGTGGCTCGACCGCGTCGAACCGCTGATCATCAGGAACAAGCTGGCGAGCGCGCCGCTCAAGACCCGTATCGCGGGCACGCTGGCGCTGCCGGTGCTGGAGCGGGTGGCGCGGCACATCCTGCGCCGCAGCAGCGTCGCGCTGCTTCAGGGCGGCGATACCTTCGACTATTACGCGAACTCGGCGCCCAACCCGCACGTCACCTACGACACGCACACCCATGTCGAGGACCAGATCAGCGCCGAGGCGCTTGCGGGCAAGCAGGCGCGGTGCCGATCGGGCGCGCCGCTGCGCATCCTCTATGTCGGCCGCGCGGCGGCGATGAAGGGGCCGTTCGACTGGATCGAGGTGCTGGCGACCCTCGCGAAGCGGCAGGTGCCGTTCGAGGCGACCTGGATCGGCGACGGCCCGGACCTGCCGGAGATGCGGAGCCGGGCCAGCACGCTCGGCCTGGGCGATCGCGTCCGCTTTCCAGGGTTCGAGAACCGCCGCGATGCCCTGCTGGAGCAGATGCGCGCGAACGACCTGCTGCTGTTCTGCCACAAGACCCCCGAATCGGCGCGCTGCCTGATCGAGTCGCTGGTCTCTGGATGCCCGATCGTGGGCTATGGCTCGGCCTATCCGCGCGGGCTGGTGGCGGATCGGGGCGGCGGGGTGTTTGTGTCGCAGAATGATGTCACCGGTCTGGCAGACAGGCTGGCGGCTCTCCATGCCGATCGCGAAGCGCTAGCGCGGCTGATCGCCGAGGCGGCCGCGAGCGGCGGGCGGTATAATGAGGATGCGGTCTACGCGCACCGCGCCGCGCTGATGCGGCAGGGCTGACGCAGCGGAGGCAGGGACGGTTGCGGCGTGACCGGCTCGGTCTATCCCAGGGCTGCCCAGGGCACGCCAAGGCCGAGCGACAGGCGCAGCGCGATCCAGGCGCCGAACAGGCCGAGGAGCGCGAGGCTCATCAGGCCGTCCTGCCGGAGGAAGGTGGTGCCGAGCTGCCGCTGCGCCTGCATCAGCATCAGGTAGCGCGTGAACTCCGCGGCGGGCAGCGCCAGCAGCGCGCCCGGCAGGCCGAGCAGCGCAAAACCGGTGGGGAGCACCGTGGCCATGACGATGAAGCGCGTGGAGTTGGCTAGCCCGACGTTCTTGGGCTTGCCGCTGCCGAACACCGTCGCCTCGTTGAGCGAGGACATCACCGCGATCCAGCCGCCGACGAGCAGCAGGCACAGCATCCATCCCGCCGCGGCATAGCGCCGGCCGTAGAGCAGGATCACGGCATGGTCCGACCAGGCCATCACCGTCGCGATCCCGACCAGCACGAGCAGCAGGAAGTTGCGCCGCGCCTGGCCGAGCTCACGCCGGGCGGCGCTGCCGGCGGCCAGCCCTTCGCGGCTGCTGGCGACGAACGGGAAGACGACCTGGAAGGCGAGCCGCCCGGCCACGGTGTTCGGCAGGTCCGCCACCGCCTTCGCCAGCCCGTACACGCCCAGCACGGCGAGCGGCACGACCCGGCCGAGGAACAGCCGGTCGACATAGACCGCGGCGTAGAAGGCGAGCGAAGAGAGCATGATCCACTTGCTGAAATGGAAGATGCTGGGTGCGTGGATGCGATCGAGCAGCAGCCGGTGACGCGGGTGGGGCAGGAGATAGGTCAGCGACGAGCGCACCGCGATGGACAGCAGAATGCCCAGGATCGGCGCCCACACGTTCTGCAGGGTGAAGGCCAATGTGATGTTGATCACCAGCCCGATGGTTTCGGACACCAGCTCGAACAGGTTGCGGGTGCGCACGTCCAGCCGCTTGGCGACGCTGAACAGCGAGGTGGACATCAGCGAGTTGAGCAGCGGCACGACGCTCATCGCCAGCAGGATATTCGAATCGATCCCGTAGAAGCGGGCGAGCAGCGGCGTCGCCGCGGCACAGGCGAGCGACATCAGCAGTCCGCGCAGGATCTGCATCGTCCAGACGGTGTTGAGGAAGCGCTCCTCGTCGCCATGCTCGCTGTGGACGACGTTCTGCTCCATGCCGAGGTCGGTCAGCAGCTCGGTGCCGACGCGGATCGCTTGGGCGATGACGACCACGCCGAGGATCTCGGGCCCCAGCAGCCGCGACAGCACGATATTGCTGCCGAAGCGGATGCCGGCAGAGGCGGCATAGGTGCCCATCGTCCACAGGGACTTGCTGGCGATGGAGGATTTCATCGGAGAACCTGTGCGAGCCAAATCACTCGGCGGCGGGGGATGGCGTGGTCAGCTCGCGCGCGGCGAGGGCGCGGGCAGGCGGCGTGCGCTTGCGGAAGAAGCCGCTGACCAGGCCGAGCGCGCTGACGTTCCACGCCGCGAGCGAGTACAGGCCCAGCCGCAGCGAGCGGCGGCGGACCGAAAGGAACGCGACCGGCAGCACGATGAGGGCGAGCAGCAGCCAGCCCTGCAGCGTGACCAGCGCGGCGAGCAGCGCGAGCCACCACAGGACAACGATCGCGCCGGCGCGAACGTGCCCCATGCGCAGCACGATCGGCAGGTGCGGCTTGCCCAGTGCGCCGCGCAGGATCTCCCCGGTCGCCCCCGAATAGCCCGAGCGGATGCGGCGCAGCAGCAGTCGGTAACCGCCGGCCTGGTGGCCGAAATGGTCCACGGCGGCGTGGTCGATACGCGCCAGCTTCCACCCGCGCGCGCGCAGCCGGGCGGCGAGGTCGAACTCCTCGAAGGCGTGGAGATTGCGGTCGGCGAACCACCCCGCTTCGCGCACCGCGGCGGTGCGGTAAAGGCCGCCGCAGTCGAGCCGGTCGACGATCCCGGGCAGCCAGTTGCGATCGCGCGCCACGGTCTGGGCGCGGATCTGGAAGCCCTCGCCTTCGGTATTCACCTCGCGCACCAGGCCGCCGACCCCGGCGACGTCGGGATGCTGCTCCAGATGGCGGATGCCCGCTTCGAGGAAGCCGGGCTGGAGCACCATGTCCCCGTCGAGCAGATAGAAGAACTCCCCGCGGGCGGATTGGAAGGCGAGCTGCGCGCCGGCGCCGCAGCAGCGCTCATCCAGGTTGGCGAGCTGGACGATGCGCACGGGCAGGGTGCGCGCGATCTCCAGCGTGCGGTCGGTCGAGCCGCTGTCCGCCAGCACCACCTCTCCGCCGAAGGGAGCGACCGCCGCCAGCGCGCTGGTCAGCGCGTCGCGGATGTGCGCCTCCTCGTTGAGCGCCTTGACCCCGACCGTGATCTTCACGCGGGCGTTCCCCTCGACCGGTGGCGGAGCGGCGCTCATCGCGAGCGCCAGGTGAAGACCGAGGTTGCCGCGTAGTTCCACACAACGCCGACGGCGATGCCGGCGAGGCCGGCGGAGAACCAGCCGTAGTGGAAGTCCGAGAACAGATAGTCGGCGATGCCGACGTTCGCGATCGCCCCGACCGAGCAGACCAGGATGAAGGTGAACAGCCCCCTGGTCACCGCCAGGAAGCCCTTCAGCCGGCGGTCGCGATAGGTGAGCGTGTTGTTGACGAAGAAGTTGAAGATCATCGCCAGCAGGGTGGCGGTTGCCTGCGCCCACAGGAAGCGCGGCTGCCCCAGCGCGACCATTACGCTGAGCGCGCCCATGTGGACGAAGACGCCGAGCCCGCCGATGAACATGAAGGAGATGAACCGCGCGGGCACGATGTGGCCGACCAATTTGTCGACCAGCAGCAGCAGATACTCCCAGATGATCAGCGCATCGAGCTTGCTGGTGCCGGCCTGGCGCGAGCGGAACTCGTAGGGCACTTCCCGCACGCGCAGCGGCTGCTCGGCCGAGGCGGCGATGTCGAGCAGGATCTTGTAGCCCTGGCCCGAGAGGTCGCGCACCGCGCTGTAGAAGGCGGGGCGGGTGATGGCGAAGAAGCCGCTCATCGGATCGGTAATGTCGGCCGAGGTGATCAGCTTGGCGAGGCGGGTGGCGGTGGAGCTGACGCGGGCGCGCTTCGCGTCCCAGTCGCCGATCCCGCCGCCGGCGGTGTAGCGCGAGCCGACGACGAGGTCCGCCTGGTCGGTGCGCAGCAGGTCCAGCATGTCCGGCAGGACGCGCTCGTCATGCTGCAGGTCGGCGTCGATCACCGCGATGTAGGGGGCGGTGGTGCTGAGCATGCCCTCCGTGACCGCGGTGGCGAGGCCGCGGCGGCCGATGCGGTGGATCATGCGGACATGATCGCGCTCGGCGGCGAGCGCGGTGAGCGCGTCGCGGGTGCCGTCGGTCGAATCGTCGTCGACGAACACGATTTCGAAGCGATGGCCGGCGAGCGCGACCTCGATCGCGTCGGTCAACGCGCGGACGTTCTCCCGCTCGTTGAAGGTGGGGACGATCACCGACAGCTCGGGCGCGCCGCCTGCAAGGCGCGGCGCGGCGTGCGCCGGCGCCGGTCTCGAAACATCCGTCATGATTGTCCCCCTTGCGTCCCCTCGCGCGTGGCGGGGGCGCCCCTTCGCCCCGCCTTCGCGACCTCGCCTACGACCCGGTAGCGCCGAACCGCGACGCCGGGCCAGTCATGCCGGCCGAGCAGCTGCCCGTGTCGGTCGAGCTGTGCGCGCAGGTAGCGCTGTGGATCGGTTTCCCACGACCGGTATTCGATCAGCCAGACCTCCCGGCCCGACGCGGGCAGATCGCGGGCCAGCGCCTGCCAGACCTGCGGCGGCCGCGGCCGATCCGTCAGGTACGACGCCTGCATCGGCACCGGCAGCCCCGGCGTGCCATAGAAGGCGAGCATCTTCGATACTAGGTCATTGTCGGCGACCAGGATCGGGTGGCCCGGCGGGTGCTTCAGGAAGCGCGCCAGCGCCCGCATGTCGGCGCGCGCATAGGCCGGGTTGGCGTAGATGTTGACGGTGGCGACCAGCATGCACGCGAGCAGCGCCGCGCCCGCCGCCATGCCGACCCGGACATGACCGTCCCGCGCGGGCGCCGCGTCCCGCGCGCCGCGGAGGAGTGCCGGCAACCGCGCCCAGGGCAGGTCCGCCAGCGCCAACCCCAGCAGGATCATCAGCGCGGGGAAGGAGGTGACCACGTAGCGGACGTTGAACGAGATGTTGGTCACCAGCGTCGACAGCACCGCCAGCATAATCGGGCCGACCAGCCAGATCGCCAGCCACAAAGCCGCCTCCCGGTTCGACCGCCGCAGCCGGCGCAGCGCGCGCAGGCCGAGGATGGCGGTGGGCACCGCGACCAGCAGGATCGCCGGCGCCTGCGCCAGCGCCACCCGCGCCGCATTGCTGCCCGCCATCGCCAGGTCCGCGGTGGTCGGCCCGAAGCTGAAGCCGACCACGAAGGTATAGACGGTATAGGGCACCCAGAGCAGGAACCCCGGCTTCTCGTTGCCCGCAGCGCCGCCCACCTTCTCGGCGGTGAGCAGCATCCAGTAGGAGAAGACCAGCGCCGCGGCGATCTGGCTCGCCGCCCAGGCCAGCGAGGCGCGCCGGATGCCGCGGTCCTTGACCAGCAGGAACAGCCCGAACGAGGCGGACAGCAGCGCCATGTAATGGTGCATGCCCAGACCCAGCAGCGTGATCGCGGCCAGCGCCGCCAGCTCGCCCAGCCGCAGCGGCCGCGCGACGATCGGCCACGCCACGCAGACATAGGCGCAGGTGGCGAGCATCAGCAGCGCGTACATCCGGCCTTCCTGCGAATACCAGATGCCGAACGGCGAGATCGCGGTGAGCAGCGCGGCGAACAGCGCCGCCTGCCGCGACCCGAACATGCGCAGCGCGGCGAGGTGGACCAGCGGGATCGTGGCGATGCCGGCGAGCACCGAGGGCATGCGCGCGGCCACCGCGCCGGTGCCGCCCAGGCTGGTGGACAGCCAGAGCGCGACCGAATGGAGCGGCGCGATCTGGTCCACCGCGGCGAGCGCGTCCAGCCCGCCCTGCCCGAACGCCCGCGCGTTGCGCAGCGACGAGACCTCGTCCAGCCAAAGCGACTGATGGTCGAGGAAGAAGAGGCGCAGCACCGCGCCCAGCAGCGTGACCAGCAGCAGTGCCGTCCCCGGCCCGTTCGGCGCGGCGCGATCGTGATCGATCAATCGATTCGCCTCCACACCCGGCCCCGGTTCCTGGAAATGGTTACCGCCCTTACACCGGCAACAGCACCGATGCCACCCAAGTGTTGCGGTGCAGCATCGGCAGGAGCGTCCCTATATCGAACGGGGCAGCGGCCGGCGCTGCACCACGGCATTCTCGATCCGGCGGCCGAAACCGATCGACGGCTTCTCTACGAAGCGGTGGACGACAACGGCGATGCCGATGGTGACGGCGATGTACAGCGGCGTGAAGACCATCGCCGCGACACGCGTGTCGGGAAACATGCTCCAGAATGGATCGAGCATTGCGACCACTGCCATGTGGAACAGGTACATCGAGTAGCTGATCAGGCCGAGGAACGGCAGCGGCCCGCCCCGAAACCATTGCCGGTGAATGCATCCGAGGAACAGGATCACGCCAACCACATAGCCTAGATTGGCGGCCTTCCAGCCCACCACTTCGTTGGCCGCATAAAGATAGGCCAGCGTGTTCGCCGCGAGCACGCCGCCGATCAGCAACACCAGCGACCACGCATAGACGCTCGCCGAAACGGAGGTGGCGTCGCGCATGCGGAGGCGCGCAATCGTGCCGAAGTGCATGGCGGCGAGATAGGTCGGGATGCCGACCGGAAGATCGCTTTCGACGTTGAACCACCGGTAGGTGCCCGCGGCAACGGCCATGGCGAGGAAAACCAACATCGCCACGAAGTTCGCGCGAACGCTGTGCAGCAGATGCCCCCAGAACATTGCATAGCAGATGCCGTAGAAGACCAGCTCGATCGTCAGCGTCCAATAGACGCTCAGGACCGAGGGAACGCCGAAGACCTTATGGAGCATGGTCAGATTGGGGAGGATCACCTCCAGCGGCACGACCCCGCGTCCGACGAGCGGAAAAAGGATCGCGGCGGCGAGGATCGAAATCCAATAGGCGGGATACAGACGGAAGAAGCGGCTGATCGGAAAGCTCAGCATCGGGCGCTCGCCACGGAAGCTGAACGGCACCACAAAGCCGCTGATGCAGAAGAAGGCCACGATGCCGACCCGGCCGAAGCTCCAATCGTCGAGGAAGAAGGTCTGGATCGTCTGCTTCCATTCCACCGGTACGTTCTGCCGTTGAACGATCTCGCCCCAATGGCCGAACATCACCGTGAGCGCAGCGATGCCGCGCAGGCCGTCGACCTCGCTCAGTCTTTGCTTGCTCACCTAATTCCCCCCGATGCACTGTTGGCGGCGCCATATGACGGCCGCAAGGTGAGAGAGGCCGCGGCCATGCGATCGCCAACGCGCCTGGCGGTAACTCTCATTTCCGAAGCCTTTAGGTTCTTCGACAGTGCGACCGCAAACAGCAGAACCACGGTGATCAAGGACTTCTCGTGCAACAACGATGACTCCGTGAAGTTCTGCCCGGCAACGAGAACGAGCCAAGACGAGATCAGGGCGATTTGGCCTGGGGTGGCGCCTGCGCGCAGGAGAAGTCTGGCGATCGGCAGTACCAAAAAGGTAAGGATGGCGAGCAGCAGTCCGGGCAAGCCGATTGTTACCCAAAGGTCGAGGTAACCATTGTGACCGATCCGAACCTTGTCACGCACCCAAGCCACATCCGCAATTTGTAGCGCCGGGCTGTCGGCGACTCCCCAAAAGGATCCGAATCCGGCGCCGAGTAGCCAATGCTGCTCAAGGTAGCGAAGCAGCGTAGCCCAGATTGGCCCACGTCCCGTGAAGGCGTTGGGATCGTAGAGAGCCGCGCGGAACGGCTCAATGAATGCGCTCCAGCCCAGAACGACTGCAACGACGGCGAGGAGCAGCAGTGGGATCAGAATCGGTCGGTAACGCAGGCGGTAGCGGGTAAGGACGAGCCCAACCGCTAACGCGATCACTTCGACCCCAAACGCAGTTTTCGACGCGGTACCCACAAGGAAAATGCTCGCCATCAGAATCACGCCAAGGCGGCTCTTCCACGGGAGTTGCCTCGCATCAAACACGAAGAGCGAAATGGTTGCGGCGGCAAACGCGCCGGCGACGTTCTTGTCGATAAAGATACCGCGCCATGTGTTTGCGGCGCCCGCATCCACCTCTCCCCCGGCTTCCTGCACGCCAATCGACGGCACTATTAATATGGTGAGCAACGACGCTGCAATCGCTAATGCGAAGGACCATCGTAATAGGCTAAGCGTTCTTGCGTAACCAAGCTGACGCACTATCAGGAATATTATGTAAGCAGATAACGTTACTTGAACAATTCGCCGCAAAGATGTTGCTGGCGATATCGACCAGGACACGCTTACCCAACACCAGAGGAGAGTGGCGGCGACACTGATCGGTAAGATCATTAGCCGCCTAATATTGTTCCAGGGACGTGCTGCCGCCAATACTATAAAGCAGCTAAACAACAAACTTACTTGATACGCTTGGCTTCCCTGGCCGCCCTCCATATGGAAGGGCTCCTGCGTGAAGATGATCTTCTCGCCAATACGCAGCCCGATGAAGAGCGCGGACGCGACAAAGAACTGGCGCTGTTCCCTTCCTGAGGGGGTTGCGACCTTTCCTTTGGAAAAGGCAAGCTGTGACCTGCGCAGGGAGCCTGTCGGGATTGAAGCTGCGTGCTGCGTCGCGCTCTCAGGATGGATCATGCGTTCAGCCAAGTGACATTCCCCGGGGACGGTCATGGTAATGGACTCGATGCCGGGTAGCATTCCTCATCCACGAACGCGCGCTTTTTGCCTGCCACACATCCCGCCGGCTCGCCATAGGTCCAGCCCGATCCCATCCAGCCGATGTAGACGCGGCCGAACACGTTCGGGTCGGCGCCCAGCACCACTACCCGGTCCAGCCGGCCGAGCGGCAGGCCGGCGATCCGCGTCCAGCTGCGCGCGTCGTCGGTCGAGCGCCATATGCCGTAGCGGCCGCGCACATAGCCGGAGAGGAAGATCGTCGCCACCTTCGTGCCCGCCGCGGGCTTGCCGAAGGCGAGGTCGTCCACGCGGTCCACCCCGTCCACCACCGTCCAGGTCGCGCCGCCGTCCGTGCTGCGTCGCAGCCGCGAATCGTGCGCGCCGGTCACCGCGGAAGTGAAGAACAGGTCGCCCGCGCGGCCGGGCATCGCGCGCAGCTTGGCCGCCATGTCGCTCTTGGGCGCGACCTCGCCGGCGAACACCTTCGTCCAGCCGGCGCCGCCGTCTTGGGTCCGCCACACGCCGGCGAGCTGCGGATTGTGCGGGTTGCCGCTGTGCACGAGGTAGAAGGTGCCCGGACGCACCGGATCGGCGACCAGCACCTTGCGCTGCAGGTGCTTGGCCGGGTGCGTGCCGGTGAAGGGCAGGCGCTCGCCGGGGAAGACGACCCGCTGCCACGTCCGCCCGCGATCGCGCGTGAAGAAGGGCGCGCGGTTCGACGAGGGCACCCAGACGATCGAATCGGGATCCCCCGACGACACCGCGATCATGCCGAACGCCATGCGCCACGGATCGTCGGCCTGCGTGCCGGGCGGGTGCGGCAGCGTGGCGAAGCGCTGCCACGTCCGGCCGGCATCCTCGCTGAAGCCGGCGAGCACCGCCTGCCCGTCCTCCGCGCAGCAGGGGCGCGTGTCGGAGGCGTTGGTGGCGACGAAGGCCGGGTCGGCGGGGGTGAGCGCCAGCTGCTGCGCCGCGATCAGCACGCGCTCGCGCGGGCCATAGCCGATCGAGAAACGGTCGAGATCGGCGCGGACGTGGATGCCGAAGTCCCAGGCGGCGAAGAGCGGCGCGTGGCCGGGAGCCTGCACCACGTCGTTGGTGACCAGCTCTTCGATGCCGCGGGTCTGGCTGATCCACCGGATCCGCTCCGCGTCGGGCGGCACATCTGCGTGGAAGACGCCGGTGCCCGCCGCGATCCACAGCCGGTTGGGCACCACCGGATCGAACTGCACCTGCGAGGTGGCGAAGAAGGAATGGTCGGCGACGCGCAGCCACGGCGGATCGCCCGGGCCGACCTGCGCGCGGCCGCGCAGCGTCGACCAGGTCTCGCCGTCCCGGCTGTGCGCGGCGCGGCCGTTGTGCCCGAAGACAATCACGCCCTGACTGCGCGGGTTCACCGCCACCGCCGAATATTGCGCCTTGGCCAGCGCCCCGGTGGCGACCAGATCGGTCCAGTGGCCCGCGTGGAAGCGCCACACCGTCTGGCCCTCCAGGTCGGCGCCGTAGAAGGTGCCCGCCGCGGTGAAGACGCCGGCCTTGAGCGTGCGCGGCCCCCCCGGCGCGAGCGGCGCGAAACGGGCGCCGCCATCGGCCGAGGCGAACATGCCCGCGCCCTGCACCAGCGCCCACGCCCGGTCGCGCGCCTTGCCGGGCACGTACCACACCAGCGCCGGCTCGGCCGGCTTGCCCTCGCGGGTCCGCTCCGTCCGCATCGGCGGCAGCCCTGCCGCCTTCGCCCAGCTGCGGCCGCCGTCGGCTGAGCGCAGCACGCCATCGATGCTGGTGCCGACCAGCACCCGGTCCGGATCCGCCGGCGCGACCGCCATCTGCGGGTCATATTTGATGTCGTTCGAGATGTAGGAGAAGCGGACGGGAAAGGGACCCGATGCGGGCTCCTGCCAGCTGCGCCCGCGATCCGACGAGCGTAGCACGGTGCCGCGCACCGCCATGTAGAGCCGCCGCCCGTCCGAAGGGGCGACGACGATCCCCGAGACGCCGCCGTCCATCCCCGCGGGGCCGTGGAAGCGCGCGGGCATCGCCGCCTGGGTCACCAGCTGCGCCCAGCGGTCCTGATCGGGCTGCCAGATATAGGCGCCATAGACGTCGGCGCGGGCGACGAAGGTCTTGCCGGCGCGGTCGGACGACAGGCCGACGATGAAGCCGCCGCCACCGATCGCGACCGGCCGCCAGCGGTAGCGTTCGTCCGCGACCGGGCCGGCGGCACCCGAGGCAGGGCGCGGCACGGTCGTTTCCGGCAGCGGTGCAGCCTGCGCGAGCCACAGCACCGCCGCTCCGCCGACCACGACCGCGAGGAGGCACAACGCAGCGAGCAGGACGACGCCATGGCGCGGGCCGGAATGCCGGACGCCCGCGCCACTGCGCGCAGGCAGCGGTCGGCAGGTCATCGCGATGCTGGCCACGATCTCACCTCCGAATCGGCGCCCCACCCGAACCTTGGCGGCATTTGTGCAGTGCATCAAGCAGGGTCAGCACGCCACAACGAGGCAATTGGCTCGTTGCAATGTTGGAAATGTACCAACATGGTCTCTGACGCGGGCATGTCGCCCCTGAGGACACCAGATGGAAGACCGGTTCGACGATCAGACGCTAGGCAGCAGCGCGCCGGCGACGAGGGCGCGATCGGTGACGCCCAGCGACGTGGTGGAGCTGCCGTTCCTGCCCCGCGCAATCTATGTCGGCGGCAACGGCGACGTGGCGTTGCGCGGCGAGGACGGCGCCGACGCGGTGTGGCGCAACGTGCCCGCGGGCACGATCCTGCCCTTCCGCGCGACCATGGTGCGCGCCAGCGGCACCACCGCCACAGCGCTGCTGGCGCTCGACTGATGCTGGCGATCGGCATGTCCCTGTGGCCGTGCGCCTCGCCGGCCCCGTCCGCAGGGCCGGTGCGTGTGGTGCCCGTGAGTGCCAACGAGGCGTTCCTGGTCGCGCCACACGCAAGCCTGGGCGCGGTGGCGCTGCACCTGATCCATGGCAATGGCGGCGATCCCGCGACACCGGCGGACAGCGTGGGCGCACCGTTCGGCGGCTGGCGCATCCGCGGCTTCCGGGTGCTGCCCACCGTCGCGAGCGACCCGCGCGGCGTTGACGCCGAAATCGTCTCCGACGGCATCGGCGCGCAGCAGATCGCCATTCGACGCGGCACCGGCGGCGGCTGGGCGGGGCATTACCACGGCTTCGGCCCTGCTGCCGTGATCGCGCAGGACGGGCCCGACCTGCTTCAGCCGGGCATGCTGGCGGCGGCGCAGCTCTCCGCGGCGGGCCGCGCGACCTGGCATGACGGCGCACATTTCGACTTTGCCGAGACGATCGCGCTCACCCCGGACGGGGCGATCGCCACCATCGCGGACGTGGCGATGCCGTCCGATCCGAACATCGCCTATCTCGACATGACCATCGTTGGACAGGCCTTCATTCGCGCCTCGCTGGATGGTGGCACTAGCTGGATCGACCTGCTCGATCTCGATCCCGCTTTCGGCACCGTTCAGGCGAACGTCGCGACGGTGCTGCTGCGCAACCCGGTCACCGGCACGACAGTGACGGTTACCGATGATGCGCTGGACGGCACGCCGGGGCGGAGCAAGATGATCATGCGCCGGCCGGGCGACTTCAAAATCTACGCCGACTTCAATCCGTTGCCCGCGGAAACGCCGCTCGGCAGCGTCGCCGTCCATCGCACCATCACTCTGGGCCGGACCGTGCCGGACCCGATGGTGACGCTGACCGGTGTGGCCGTGAGTGGGATGGAAGGTGATTCGGCGTCCGTCGACTTCGTGTTCACCGTCGCGCGATCGTCGGCGAGCGGAGCCACCAGTGTCGCCTGGAGCTTCGCGCCGGGCGATACCAGTCCAGGTGATTTTGCGGACGATGCCTATCCGGCAGGTGGCGCGGTCACGCTGGCCGACGGTGAGGCGAGCGGGACCTTCGCGCTGCGCGTGCGTGGCGACGGGGTGGCCGAAGTGGACGAGACCTTCACCGTAAGCATCCGCGCCCCGCTGGGCTATGCACCAGGCGCAGCGATGAGTGCGACGGGAACGGTGCTCAACGACGATGGCGCTCCCGTGGCGCTGTGGGACGGCGCGGTGCAGGGCAATGCCGGCTATGTCGCGACCGGCTGGAACCCGCAGATGCGCAGCTGGGACGACGCCACGAAGCAGTTGGTGTTCAGCCGCGGCGCCAACCCCGCCGGCGGCAATCATCGCACATTGTTCGCGCTCACGGGCCTTGTCGTCGGGCAGGCCTATACGCTCGTGATATCGGGGCAGATCGCTGGCGCCTCGCCATCGGCGGGTGTCATGCTCGGCGTATCGACCGACTTGTCGAACGGCGCCAGCCAGACGAGCTCGGTTACGCTGAACGCCGCAATCGCGGCAGGAACGCAGCCGGTGGCGTTCACCGCGGGTGCGGCAACAATGGTGCTGGTGGTGAACCAGGGTCCCGCAGCGGGGTCGGACAATGTCTTCCGCTTATCTTCGATCGGGCGCCCGGTACCGGTCTGACTCGCCTCGGCTCCGCCTTTTCGCAGCAAGCGTGCTTAATCGGGAATTAGCCGACCTCCTACACCGATCATTTTGCGGCGCAGCATTAGCGCGATGGCGACGATGGTAGGAGGCAACCACCGTGTACCTTTCGGCGCTCGACGAAATTCTGAACGCATCCGCACGAGCCACGAACTTCGTGAACAATGAGGGAATAGGGCTGTATCGGCTCGGTACCTATTGGAACGATCAGTTCAACAGCAAGTCCGGCGATACGCTCGCCGGTGGATTAGGCGATGACACCTACTCGCTCTGGCAGGCCAATGTCGGGGTGATCGAAAAGGCCGGTGAGGGCGTCGATACCGTCATCGCGCAATATTACGGAAAGATCACGCTGGCCGAGAACATCGAGAACCTGGTCCTGGCCGGCAAGGGCATGACCGCGGCGACCGGCAATACGCTGAACAACATCATCTGGGCCGGTGGGATCGGGGCGATGCTGGACGGGGGCGCGGGCAACGACGTGCTTTTCGGTGGCGTCGGCGCGGATGTGTTCCTGGCGGGGGCGGGCAACGGATCGGACGCAATCGTCAGCTTCAAAAGCGGCGCCGACGCGATCAAGCTGACCGGCTATGGCATCAACTCCTTCGAGGAGCTGATGGCGCTGGGCAAGCAGCAGGGCGCCGACACGCGCTTCACCTTTGCCAACGACGAGCAGCTGGTGCTGCGCGACGTGCAGCTGACGGACCTCCACAGCTATGACTTCGGCTACGCGATGGAGAAGGCGCCGCTGCTGCCCAACCAGACGCTGATGGCCGGCGCCGGCCGCTGCCAGAACTGGAACGGCTGGTACATCATCAACAACACCTATAATACATGGGACCTGAAGTACGGCTCCGACTTCACCGTCGATTCAACCTTCGACCGCACCGATGCGACCGGAGGCGTCACCTTCACCTGGACGATGCCGTATACCACGCAGATCGGCGCACCGATCCGCGGCTATCCCGAGGTCGCCTTCGGCGTGCCGCCGATGGGTGCCTATGCCCACAACCCGGGCGACACGGCAGCGGTCTTCCCAGTCAAGGTCGGGGACCTCGTCTCGCTGACCGCCGATTATGACGTCGATTTCTCCGGCAACGTCGCCGGCTTCAACGTCGCCTATGACATCTGGTTCACCAACGTCCCCAACGGCGATCGTTCCAGCGTCACCAACGAGCTGATGATCTGGGTGCACAAGGGCGAGGTGGGCGTCTGGGCGCCGGTGGTGGGAACCTATGAGATCGAGGGCGTCACCTTCACGATCTACCACCAGGGCACCTACACCGCGATGGTCGCCGACCGCGACCTGCCCTCGGCGACGCTGGATCTCACGGAAATCTTCGACCACCTCCAGTCGATCGGGATCATGAGCGACAGCGAGTATCTCGCCTCGATCGAGCTTGGCGCGGAGGTGGTGTCCGGTGTCGGCTCGCTGACGATCAACAACCTCGACTTCACCGTGAAGACAGCGGCGGAGGACGGCGGGCTGATCGTCAAGGAAGTGAGCGGTGCAGGCCAGACCGTCACCCACCTGCCGCCCGAGCCCGTGCTGCCCGAGCTGCCGGACCTGTTCGACCTGTTCCAGGACGGGATCACCCTGGCGACGACCGAAGTGGGCGTCGTTTATGGCCGAATCGAAACCGAGGTCGAGTCGGACGTGGTGCACCAGCGGGTCTATTCGCACCGTGGTCTGCTCCTCTCGACCAACGAGATCGTGCTCGACGAGGACCGGCTGGTCACCGAACGCTTTTCCAAAAAGGGGACGCTGATCGGCATCGACGTGTCGTGGACCGAGGAGGATGGCTCCGTCACCACCCGGCATCTCGATTCGGCCGGCAAGCTGCTGGGCGCGGAGAACCGGCTGGTGACCGACACGGGCGAGATCCAGATTCGTCGCTACGATGCGCACCTGGCGTTCGTGGGTGCAGAAGTGACTCAGCAGGACGCGGCCGGTGCGGTGACCGCCCGGCACTACAACCAGGCATGGGCGCTCTCCGCTGTGGAGGTGACCGCGGCAGCTCCCAACTCGACGATCGTGAAGCGGTATGACACGAACCTGGCGTTCGCCGGCCAGGATGAAACCGTGGACAACGGCGACGGTTCGGTTTCGGTTTATCACTATGATGCCGATCTGAACCTGATGGGGCGCGACCTGGTCTCCGCCTGGGCGAACGGCATCGTCAAGACGGTGATCTTCAACGAGCACGGCCGCCGTGACGCGCTGGCGCTGGACGGCACGGACGGGCGCGACGTGCTGCGCGCCAAGTCGTATGACACCATTCTCCAGGGGGGCTTCGGCTCCGACACTATCCATGCCGGTGAGGGCCCGAGCGCGATCCTCTTCGACACCGCGATCGGGCAGGGCGACATCGACCGGATCGTCGGCTTCCAGTCGCAGGAGGACCGGCTGATCCTCGACCAGTCGATTTTCGCCGAACTCGCCGCGGGCGGGCTGGACCCGGACTCCTTCCATCTTGGCCGCGTCGCCCGCGATGCGAACGATCACATCCTGTACGATGCGGCGACCGGTCGGCTGTCCTACGATGCCGATGGCGTGGGCGGTGAGGCTGCGGTGCGCTTCGCCCAACTCGATCCGGGAACGCTGCTGACCGCGGCGGACATCGAAGTGCTGCCGGCAGGCCTCCTGGCGGGCGCGGAAGGCGCGGACCTCATGTCGATGATCTGGCCGGGCTGACGGCGCGCGGCGGCTACGGTCATTCCGCCGCTACCGGCTCGCCATCGTCCGCCTCGTCGGCGACCAGCGCGAGCACCGGCCCGGCCGCCGCCTCGGGCAGCGCCTCGACGTCGCGCAGCTTGCGATCGACCGCGCGGCGCCGGACCCCGGCATCCTCCACCACCTTCTGCGCCTCGTTCAGCTTCTTGCCGACCTTGTCGAGCACGCCGCCGAACTTGCCGAACTCGGTCTTCACCGCGCCCAGCACCTGCCACACCTCGCTGGAGCGCTGCTGGATTGCGAGGGTGCGGAAGCCCGAGCGGAGCGCGACCAGGGTCGCCATCAGCGTGGTCGGCCCCGCCACCGTCACCCGCGCCTCGCGCTGGAGCGCATCGACCAGGCCGGGGCGGCGCACCACCTCGGCGAACAGGCCTTCGGTGGGCAGGAACATGATGCCGAAGTCGGTGGAATAGGGCGGCTCGACATATTTGGTGCCGATGTCCTGCCCGCATTTGCGGATCGCGCGTTCCAGTGCCTTGGCTGCATCCTCCACCGCGGCGGCGTCGCCCTGCTCGGCGGCGAGCACCAGCCGCTCGTAATCCTCGGTGGGCAGTTTGGCGTCGATCGGCAGCCAGACCGGGTCATCGCCGCCGCCGGGCATCTTGATCGCGAACTCGACGCGGCAGCCCGAGCCCGGCTTCACCTCGACGTTCTGGGCGTACTGCTCGGGCGTCATCACCTGTTCGAGCAGCATGCCCAGCGAGGTCTCGCCCCAAGTGCCGCGCGACTTGACGTTGGAGAGCACGCGCTTGAGGTCGCCGACGCCGGTGGCGATCTGCTGCATCTCGCCAACAGACTTGTGGACGCGCTCCAGGTTCTCGTTGACCAGCGAGAAGCTGGCGCCGAGCCGCTCGTTAAGCGTGCCCTGGAGCTTCTCGTCGACGGTGACGCGCATCTCTTCCAGCTTCTGGCCGTTCTCGGTGCGGATCGAGTCGAGACGCTTCTCCACCGTCTCGCGCAGCCCTTCGCCGCGGCGCTCGTGCTCGACGCCCATCTGCTTCACGGTGTCGGCGACGGTCTTGAGCCCCTCGCCCTGGCGGGTGGCGGCGGCGGTGAGCGCGTCGTCGAGTCGCTGGCCGAGCTTGGTGAGCGTATCGCCCACCTCCTGGCGCAGGCGCTTCGCATCTTCGGCGGTGGTGTCGCGATGCTGCGCGAGATTGCTGGCGAAGCCGTCGAGCCGCTCGGCCTGCCCCTTGGCCTGCTCGCCCATCCGCTCGGCGACATTGCCGGTGAGCTGGTTGAAGCGGGCGAGCAGGTCCGCGCGCAAGGCCGCCGCCTCGTTCTGGTTCTCGATCCGCGCATTGCTGATCGACTTGGCGAGTTCCTCGCGGCCGGCGCGCGCCTGCGCCGCGGTCTCCTCGCGCAGGCCGGCGAGCCCGCCCGCCAGCCCCGCCTGCACCTCGCCCAGTCGGGTCGCCAGCGCCTCGATCTGGCCACGTAGCGCGCCGTCGTCACCACGGCCTATGCGCAGCAGCACGAGCACGCACAGCACGGCCACCAGCAGCAGGCCAGCCAGCAGGATCATCTCGAACACAGTCATCGTTCACCTCTCGGGCGTCTCTCGGGCGTCATGTTCACGAGCCCTGCGTCATATCCGGTCCTGCTCTCGCATGTTCCCGGTGCGTTCGCCAAGCGCGCTCGTCGCCAATCGAGCGAATTCCGTTTGCAAGGGACCGGATCGGGCGTAGCCTC
Organism: Sphingomonas sp.; assembly: GCF_042096255.1. GTDB lineage: Bacteria > Pseudomonadota > Alphaproteobacteria > Sphingomonadales > Sphingomonadaceae > Sphingomonas. The sequence goes on from NZ_JBELLZ010000001.1 coordinate 87,460, forward strand.
CCGGCATGAGCATCGTGCTCGCCATCCTCGCCGCCGCCCAGCCGGTCGGCGCCCCCGCGGGCGAAGCCACCGCCACCCCGCCGACGATCGTCGCCTTCGGCGATGAGGGCACGCGGATGACCGTCCCGGTCAGCATCGCCGCCGCCGGGCCGTTCCGCTTCGTGGTGGATACCGGCGCCGAGCGCACCGTGGTGTCGCGCGAACTGGCCTCCACCCTCGGGCTCGCCGCCGGGCGGACGATCCGGGTCACCGCGATGGCCGATACGGCGGAGGTCGGCACCGTGCTGATCCCCTCCATCCGTGTGGGGCGGATCGGCGGTGCGCGGATCGAGGCACCGGCCTTTCAGGAACAGCATCTTGGCGCGCCCGGAATGCTGGGCATCGACACGCTCCAGGGTCATGCGCTGACGATCGATTTCGACAAGGCCGAGATGTCGGTGGTGCCCAGCGACCGGCGCCGGCGGCGTGCGCCGGCCGGATCACCGGACGAGATCGTGGTGCGCGCGAGGAGCCTGTACGGGCAGCTCGTCGTCACCGACGCCTATTATGCCGGCACGCGCGTCAAGGTGATCCTCGACACGGGTTCGGCGGTGACCCTGGGCAATCCCGCACTGCGGGCTCGCGTAGCGCGCAACCGCAAGCCGATGAAGCCGATTTCGCTGCTCAGCGTCACGGGCACCTATCTGAATGCCGACTACACCCAGGTCCGTCGCATGAAGCTGGGCGACATCGAGCTTGCCGACGTGCCGGTCGCCTTTGCGGACGCCTTGCCCTTCCGCCGCTTCGGCCTGACCGATCAGCCGGCGCTGCTGCTGGGCATGGATACGCTGAAGCTGTTCCGGCGGGTGAAGATCGATTTCGCCAAGCGCGAGATCCGCTTCCTGCTGCCCCGCACCGCGCTGCGCGACATGCGCAATCCCTGGTCGATCGCACGCTGAGTTGCGCCGTGCGACTATTGCTGCAAGTCTCTCCACCACATTGGGGGAGGGACGACGATGCGCCTGGCAGGGATGATCGGTCTGGCGCTGGGGCTCGCGCCCATGCTGGCAACGGCACAGGCGCGGCCGGACGAGAAGGCGTTCTTCGCGCTCTACAAGGAACTGATCGAGACCAACACGGTGGTGGGCGAGGGCAGTTGCACCCGTGCCGCGGCTCAGATCGGTGCGCGTCTGAAGGCTGCCGGATTCCCTGACAGCGATATCACTTTGTTCTCGGTACCCGAGCATGCGGAGGATGGCGGGATCGTCGCGGTGCTGCCGGGCAGCGACCCCGCCGCAAAGCCGATCCTGCTGCTCGGTCACCTCGACGTGGTCGCCGCCAAGCGCGAAGACTGGAAGCGCGATCCGTTCAAGCTGGTTGAGGAGAACGGCTTCTACTTCGCGCGCGGTGCGGTGGACGACAAAGCGATGTCGGCGATCTGGGCCGATGCGATGGTCCGCTTCCGCCAGCAGGGCTATCGCCCCAAGCGCACGATCAAGCTGGCGCTGACCTGCGGCGAGGAGACCACTTTTGCCTTCAACGGCGCCGAATGGCTGGCCAGGAACAAGCCCGACCTGATCGCCGCCGAGTTCGTCCTCAACGAGGGCGGTGGCGGCCGCTACACCCCCGATGGCAAGCGCCAGGTGCTGGCGGTGCAGGTGGGCGAGAAGGCGGCGCAGAACTTCACCTTCACCGCCACCAATCCCGGCGGGCACAGCTCCGCCCCAACCCCCGAGAATGCGATCTACGAACTGGCTGATGCGGTGAAGGCGGTGCAGGGCCATGAGTTCCCGGTCCGCTTCACCGACACGACGCGCGCCTTTTTCGCGGCCACCGCCGCCGCGCCGGCCACGCCGGCGCCGCTCGCCCAGGCGATCAAGGCGCTGCTCGCCGACCCGAAGTATGCGGCGGCTGATGCGCTGGTCAGCAGCGACAAGACGTTGCATTCGACGTTGCGCACCACCTGCGTCGCCACCCTGCTGTCCGCCGGCCATGCCGAGAACGCGCTGCCCCAGCGCGCCACCGCCAACATCAACTGCCGCATCTTCCCCGGCGAGAGCGTGGAGGGCACGCTGGCGACGCTGAAGACGCTCGCCGGCCCTAAGGTGACGGTGACCGCCAACCAGCCGGTCCGCCCGATCGCGGTGCCGCCGAAGCTGGAGGCGGCGATCCTTGGCCCCATGACAGCGGTAGCAGCGAAGCACTTCCCCGGCACGCCGCTGGTGCCGCTGATGTCCACCGGCGCGACCGACGCGGTGTTCTTCGGCACGCTGAACATGCCGGTCTATGGCGTGCCGGGCGTGCTGGTGGAGCCCGACCTCAACGGCATCCACGGCTTGGACGAGCGCATCCGGGTGAAGGCGCTGTATGAGGGGCGCGATTATCTGTTCGATCTGGTGAAGGCCTATGCGGGGTAAGCGCGCGCTTCACGTGAGCGACCAACTCCGTTCGGCCTGAGCGAAGTCGAAGGCTATGCGCGAACGCCAGCGCATGTGCTTCGACTTCGCTCAGCACGAACGGAGGCTGCACGATCGGGCTAGCGCTTGACCCGGCAGACTCCCCCGGCGCATGGCCGCGTCATGGTTCCCTTTTCGTTCGGTGGACATCAGCTGGTCGCGCTGCCGCAGGGGGCGGTGTTCTGGCCTGCGCGCGGCGCGCTGCTCGTCGCCGACCTCCACCTCGAAAAGGCGAGCTGGTACGCCCGGCTGGGCCAGATGCTGCCGCCCTATGACAGCCTCGCCACGCTCGCTGACCTGTCCGCGCTGGTCGCCGCCACCGGTGCGCGCGAAATCTGGTGCCTGGGCGACAGCTTCCACGATGTCGACGGCTGCGACCGGCTGCCCCCGCAGGCGCAGGAGACCTTGCGCGACCTGATCGCACGGACCGCCTGGACCTGGATCACCGGCAACCACGATCCGCGCATCGACCGCTGCGGCGGCACGGTGCTGGACGAGGCGGTGGTGGAGGGGCTGGTGCTCCGCCACGAGGCCGATCCGGCCGAGCCGCGCCCGGAGCTGTCGGGCCACTTCCACCCCAAGCTGCGCGTGCGGGTGCGCGGCAAGCTGGTCGCGCGCCGGTGCTTCATCGCCAGCGAGACCAAGCTGATCCTCCCCGCCTTCGGCGCGCTCACCGGCGGGCTGGACGTTGACCACCCCGAGATCGCCCGCGCGGTCGGCCGGCCGGCGCAGGCGCTGGTGCCGGTGGAGGACCGCCTGCTCCGCTTCCCGATCGCGGCATAGCGCTGCAACGGGGAGCGTCCTGCGCTTGACCCTTTCCGGAGCTGCGTTAGGCTTCGGCGACGACGGGGGGAGTGCGGGTGCTGGAATGGCTAGTCGCGCCGGGGGCGATCGCCTTCTCCGCGGCGCTGGTCCTGATGGCGTTGGTCGGTGTGGTCGAGGCGCTCGGTCTGGGCGCTGGCGCGGTCGACCTTGATCTGGATGCGGACGGCGGCCTGCTCGACTGGCTGGGCGTCGGGCAGGTGCCCGTGCTGGTGCTGCTGGTCGCCTTCCTCGCCGCGTTCGGCGGGCTGGGGTTGGCGGGGCAACAGGCGGCGCTGACGCTGACCGGCGCTTTTCTCTCCCCATGGATCGCGGTGCCTGCCGCGCTGGTCACCGCTTTGCCGGCGACCGCCCTGCTCGCCCGTGGCCTCGCCCATATCCTGCCGCGCGATGAGACCACCGCCTTTGATGTCGAGGATCTGGTCGGCCGCGCCGGCACGATCACCGTCGGCCGTGCGCGCGAGGGGTCGCCGGCGCGCACCCGCGTCCTCGACCCGCACGGCCAGGCGCATCACGTGCTGGTCGAGCCCAACGACCCTGCCGAGATCTTCGAAGAAGGCGATACCGTGCGCCTCGTCCGCCGCGAGGGGGATCGCTTCCGCGCGATCCTCCACGTCTCACCCCGCTTGACCGACTGGATGAACCCATGACCGATCTCGTTCCCGCCGGCCTCGGCAGCGTCGTCCTCTATGCCGGCGTGCCGCTCCTTGCGCTGATCATCATCGGCATCATCACCGCGCGACTGTACAAGCGCGCGTCCAAGGAGATCGCCTTCGTGCGCACCGGCTTCGGCGGCGAGAAGGTGGTGATGAATGGCGGCGCGCTGGTGCTGCCGGTGCTGCACGAGACCATGCCAGTGAACATGAACACCGTGCGGCTCGCGGTGGAGCGCCGCAACGGCGACGCCCTCATCACGCTCGATCGCCTGCGCATCGACGTGCGCGCCGAGTTCTATGTCCGCGTCCGCCCCGATCGCGAGGCGCTGGCGACTGCCGCGCAGACGCTGGGCCAGCGGACGATGCACCCGGAGGCGCTAAAGGAACTGGTCGAGGGCAAGTTCGTCGATGCGCTCCGCTCGGTCGCCGCTGGGATGACGATGAACCAGCTGCACGAGCAGCGCAGCGAGTTCGTCCAGAAGGTGCAGCAGGTCTCCAGCGCGGACCTGGCGATGAACGGGCTGGAGCTGGAAAGCGTGTCGCTGACCGGGCTCGACCAGACCAGCATCGAGCATTTCAACGCCAACAATGCCTTCGACGCGGAAGGCCTGACCAAGCTGACCGAGCAGATCGAGCTCCGCAAGAAGACCCGCAACGACATCGAGCAGGACACCCGCGTCCAGATCGAGGCCAAGAACCTCGAAGCCTCGCGCACCTCCTTCACCATCGCGCGCGATGCCGAGTTCGCGCGATTGGAGCAGGAGCGCGAGTTGGAGGTCCGTCGCGCCGAACAGGCGAGCGAGATCGCGCGCCAGCAGACCGATCGCCAGCGTGAGGCCGATCAGGCGCGGATCGCCGCCAAGCAGCAGACCGACGCCGCGCAGATCGAGGCCGACCGCGCCATCCAGGAAGCGCGGATCGCGCAGGAGCAGGCGCTCGCCATCGCTCGGCAGGAGCAGCAGATCGCGGTGCAGAACAAGAGCCGCGAGGAAAGCCAAGCCAAGGCGGAGGCGGACAGTGCGCGTGCCGCGGCGGTTGCGGCGGAGGAGAAGGTCTCCACCGCCCGCGAGACCGAGGTGGCCGAGCGCCAGAAGCGCATCGAGTTGATCGATGCCGCGCGCGAGGCGGAGCGCGCCGCGATCGCCATCAAGGTTCAGGCCGAGGCCGAAGCGCAAGCGGCCGCCGATCGTGCCGCGGCGATGCGGGCGGCGGCGGAAGGCGAGGCGGAGGCGGAGAAGCTGCGCGCCGAGGCGAGCCGCGTTCGCTTCGAGGTGGAGGCGGCCGGCCAGCGCGCGGTGAACGAGGCGGCCAACCTGCTGTCCAGCGATCAGGTCTCGCTCCAGACCAAGCTGGCGCTGCTCAAGGTGCTCCCAGAGCTGGTACGCGAGGCGGCCAGGCCGATGGAGGCGATCGACAGCATTCGCATCGTCCAGGTCGATGGGCTGAACGCCGGCGGGAGCGTGTCGGTGGGAAGCGGGGACGCTGCACCCGCGGGGGACGGCAACCTCGCCAACTCCGCCGTCGCGGCGGCGCTGCGCTATCGCGCCCAAGCGCCGGTGATCGACGGACTGATGAAGGAACTGGGCTTGAACGGAGCATCCCTGGACGGACTGGTCAAGGGCGCCGCGTCCGATCCAGCGGCATAGCCGCGCCGCTTGCGACCCCAACCCGCCGCCTGTATCGCTCCCGCTTCACCGCAGGACTTTGCCCGAATGTTCACCCGCCCGTTGCGCACCGTTCTCGCGCTCGCCCTCGTCGCTGGCCTCGCCGCATGCGGTGGCGGGCGGAAGGCCGACAAGACCGATCTCGCCGCCTCGCGGGTAACCACCATCGGCGTGAACAGCTATCTGTGGCGCGCGACGCTGGACGCCTTGTCGTTCATGCCGCTGGCGCAGACCGATTCCAACGGCGGTGTCGTGGTGACCGACTGGTACGTCAATCCGCAAACCCCGGCCGAGCGCGTCAAGGTGACCGTCTCGATCCTCGACCAGGACCTGCGCGCCGATGCGGTGCGCGTCGCCATGCAGCGCCAGGTGAACCAGGGCGGCAATTGGGTCGCGGCGCCGGTGCAGGCCTCGTCAGTGCAGAAGCTGGAGGACATCATCCTCACCAAGGCCCGCGACCTGCGCCGCGCCCAGGTCGTGGACTGACGATCGATGGACCGATTCGACGCCGGCTCGGCCGATGCGCGCTGGCAGCGGGTGTGGGAGGAGCGCGGCACCTTCACCGCGGATGATGCCTCGCCGAAGCCCAAGACGTACGTGCTGGAGATGTTCCCCTATCCGTCGGGGCGCATCCACATGGGGCACGTGCGCAATTACACGATGGGGGACGTGCTCGCCCGCTTTCGGCGGATGACCGGGCATGAGGTGCTCCACCCGATGGGCTGGGACGCCTTCGGCATGCCTGCCGAGAATGCCGCGATGGAGAAGGGGGTGCACCCCCGCGGCTGGACGCTCGACAATATCGCGACGATGAAGGCGCAGCTGAAGCGCCTCGGCTTCGCGCTCGACTGGTCGCGCGAGCTGGCGACGTGCGAGCCCGACTATTACGGGCACGAGCAGGCGCTGTTCCTCGACATGCTCGCCGCCGGGCTGGTCTATCGCAAGGAATCCTCGGTCAACTGGGATCCGGTCGACATGACCGTGCTCGCCAACGAGCAGGTGATCGACGGCCGCGGGTGGCGCTCGGGGGCCTTGGTCGAGAAGCGCAAGCTCAACCAGTGGTTCCTGCGCATCACCCAGTTCGCCGACGAGCTGCTGGAGGGTCTCGGCACGCTGGAGCATTGGCCCGACAAGGTGCGGCTGATGCAGGAGAACTGGATCGGCCGGAGCCAGGGCCTGCGGTTTACCTTCAAGCTCGTGACTCCCCTCCCTGAGAGGGAGGGGCTGGGGGTGGGTGGAGGCCAGGCGGTACCGCAGCCCGAACCCCAGCCCGACCGTATTACGAGCGCGCCACCCATCCCCGACCCCTACCTTGGAGAGAGGGGAGCAGGTGAAGTCGAAGTCTTCACCACCCGCCCCGACACGATCTTCGGCGCGGCCTTCGTCGCGGTCGCGGCGGACCATCCGATCGCGCAGGCGCTCGCCGCGGAGAACCCCGAGGCGGCCGCCTTCGTCGTGCGCTGCAAGCAGGGCGGCACCACTGCGGCGGAACTTGAGACGCAGGAGAAGCTCGGCTTCGACACGGGGCTCCGCGCGGTCCATCCGCTCGGCGCGGGCGAGCTCCCCGTCTACATCGCCAATTTCGTGCTGATGGAATATGGCACCGGCGCGGTGTTCGGCGTGCCCGCGCACGACCAGCGGGACTTTGAGTTCGCGACCAAATACGCACTGCCGATCCGCCGTGTCGTCTCCGACGGCGACAAGGATGCGCCCGAGTTCACCGATGCCGAGGCCTATACCGGCCCCGGCACCCTGGTGAACTCGCACTTCCTCGACGGCATGGACGTGGAGGACGCCAAGCGCGAGGTGATCCGCCGGGCGCAGGACGGCGGCTGGGGCGAGGGCACCACCGTGTTCCGGCTGCGCGACTGGGGCGTCAGCCGCCAGCGTTACTGGGGCACGCCGATCCCGGTGATCCACTGCGCCGAATGCGGCGTGGTGCCGGTCCCCAAGGATCAGCTCCCCGTCGTGCTGCCCGAGGACGTCAGCTTCGAGATCCCCGGCAATCCGCTCGACCGGCACCCGACCTGGAAGCACGTCGCCTGCCCGCAATGCGGCGCAGAGGCGGTGCGCGAGACCGACACGCTCGACACCTTTGCCGATTCGAGCTGGTATTTCATCCGCTTCGCCAGCCAGCCGAAGGACCGGCCGTTCGACCGCGCGGTGGCCGAGCAATGGCTGCCGGTCGGCCAGTATATCGGCGGGGTTGAGCATGCGATCCTCCACCTGCTCTACGCCCGCTTCTGGACGCGCGCGCTGCGACACATCGGCAAGCTCGACGTGGCGGAGCCCTTTGCCGGCCTGTTCACCCAGGGCATGGTGACCCACGAGACCTACAAGTCGTGGGACAACCGCTGGCTCTCGCCCGCGGAGATCGCGGACGGCGTGGAGACCGCTTCCGGCAAGCCGATCCAGATCGGCCGCGTCGAGAAGATGTCCAAGTCAAAGAAGAACACCGTCGATCCCGAGCCGATCGTCGATCGCTACGGCGCCGATGCGGTGCGCTGGTTCATGCTCTCCGATTCGCCGCCCGAGCGCGACCTGGAGTGGAGCGAGAACGGCATCGAGGGCGCCTATCGCTTCGTCAATCGGCTGTGGCGGCTCGTCACCAGCGAAGCGGGCGAAGGCCCGCGCGACGCCGCGCTCGACAAGGCGGTGCACCGCACCACCGCGGCGATCGCCAAGGACATCGAGGCTTTGTCGTTCAACAAGGCGGTGGCGCGGCTCTACGAGCTGACCAGCGCCATCGACAAGGCGTTCGGCCCCTCGCGCGCCGATGCGGTCGCCACGCTGGTGCGGCTGGTCGCGCCAATGGTGCCGCACCTTGCCGAGGAGGCCTGGGCGGCGCTGGGCAACACCGGCCTCGTCGCCGACGCGGCCTGGCCCGAGGTCGATCCCGCCCTGCTGGTCGATGACGAGGTGACCGTTGCGATCCAGGTCAACGGCAAGCTCCGAGACACGCTGACCCTGCCCAAGGGTATGCCCAAGGACCAGGTCGAGGCGGCGGCACTCGCCAGCGAGAAGGTGGTGCGGCTGCTGGAGGGCCGCGCGCCCAAGAAGGTGATCGTGGTGCCCGATCGTCTCGTGAACCTGGTCGCGTGAGGAACCGCACCAACCGTCACCCCGGCCTTGTGCCGGGGTCCACCGTGCGGCAAGGCGAAAGCCTCAGCGACGGCGCGCGTCGCCCGGCCCAGCGGTGGATGCCGGAACAAGTCCGGCATGACGGCGGGGGAAAGATCGCCCGGCCCTGGCTTGCAATCGCGCCTCTTGCCCTCGCGCTCTCCGCCTGCGGCCTCCACCCGCTGTATTCGGGCGGCAGCAGCGGCGCGACCGCCTCGGCGCTTGCCGCGGTCGAGGTCGCGCCGATCGAGGGCAAGGCGGGCTGGCTGGTGAGCAACGCGATTCGCGACCGCATCCAGATGGCGGGACAGGCGAGCCCGCGCTACCGCCTCCAGATCACGCTCGACGACCAGATCACCGGCCTCGCCATTCGCCGCGACGGCGCGGTGACGCGCGAGCGGCGGACGCTGCGCGCGCGCTTCCAATTGGTCGATCTCGCCAGCAACGCCACCCTGCTCGACGATACCGCCGGATCGGACGCGGGGATCGACGTGGTCTCCAGCGAATATGCCACGATCGCGGCGGAAAGCACCGCGCTGGAGAACCTGTCGCGGATCGTCGCCGACCAGATCGTCGCGCGCGTCGCGCTCTACGCGCGGGAGCGGCCCGCGCCCGCCTCGTGAAGGCGAACGAGGCGCAGGTCCGCGCGGCGCTGGAGAAGCCGGGCAAGACGCGCCTGTTCCTGTTCCACGGCCCCGACGAGGCGGGCGCACTCGCGCATGCCGAGCGGCTGGCCAAGGCGCTGGGGCCCGAGGCGGAGCGGATCGACCTCGATGGCGCGACGCTCAAGTCCGATCCCGCCCGGCTTGCAGACGAGGCGGCGGCGCTGTCGCTGTTCGGGGGCGCGCGCTGGATCCGCGCCACCGGCATCGGCGAGGAGAGCGTCGCCGCCGTCGAGGCGCTGCTTTCCGCCGAGCGGACCGGCAATCCGGTGGTGCTGGTCGCCCCGAACGTGCGCACCACCGGCAATCTGGTGAAGCTTGCGCTCGCCGCGCCCGACGTGCTGGCGCTCGCCTGTTATGCGCCGACCGGCCAGCAGGCCGAGCAGATCGCCGCCGGGCTGCTGCGCGAGGCGGGGCTTCAGCCTGGCGGGCAGGTGTCGCGCCGCATCGCCGCGGCGGCGGGGGGCGACCGGGCGATCATGGCGCGCGAGATCGACAAGCTGGCGCTGTTTCTTGATGCCGCCCCGGATCGTCCCCGTCCCGCGGACGATGCCGCGCTTGACGCGATCGGCGCGGACCTGGGCGAGGCGGAGGCGGGGCGCGCGATCGCCGCGATCGTCGCCGGCCGCCCGGCCGACCTTGCCCTGGAGTTGGCACGGCTGGAGGAAGCGGGCGTGTCGCCGATCGCCTGGCTGCGCCAGCTCGCGCGCCGGCTCGCCTCGCTCGCCGAGATGCGTGCGGACGTGGATGCCGGGCAGGGCGTCGATGCGGTGATGAAGAAGCACCGTGTCTTCTTCAAGGAAGAGGCGGCGACGCGTTCGGCGCTCGGCCGCTGGCCCGCGGCCAGGCTCGCGGTGGCGCTGGAGGCGGTGCGCCGTGCCGAGCGGGCGACGATGGCGCCGGGCAATGCCGGCGACGTGCTCGCCGCGCACGCCGCGCTGGATCTCGCTGCCCGCAAATGAGCGAACCCCGGCCGGCATGATGCCGACCGGGGCCCTCTCCACGTGACGAATGGTTTACCGGTAGAACGCCGGGATCACGCGGACGACACGGCCGCGGCGGTAATCCACCAGCACCACGTCGTTATAGTGCCGGATCCAGCGCCGACCCACACCGGCCACCGGCAGGCGGAAGCGCCACGGATCGCGGATCCAATAGGCCGAGCCATAATAAGCCGGAGCGATCCGCGCACCCACGCCGAAGCGGGTGTAGCGGAACGGCGCGCGCCAGTTGCCGCGCGCGTAGAGGCGCGGGTTGTAGCGGCGGTAGCTAGACCAGTCGTTGTCCCGCCAGCGATGGCGGCGGTCGTTGAAATCCTCGCGATATTCGCGGCGCGCTTCGCGCAGGTCCTCGCGCGCGTCGCGGACGTCGCCGCGGTCACCGCGGCGGACGGCGCGGTTCAGGTCGCGTCGCTCGTCGCGGATGTCCTGCCGGTCGCGGCGCAGCTCGCGCGACTGGGCGGAAGCAACCGTCGGAACGGCAAGGCTGGGGATGGCAACGGCGGCCATCAGCATGGTGGTCATGAGCTTACGCATGGCATTCACTCCCTTCGCGTGGCGAGGCGGAAGAAGGCTCCGCGATTCGCCGTGAGTTGGTAAATGCCGACCTGCCGCTGAATGTTTCGGGAACGAACCAGTCAGCAAAGAGAAAGTTGTATCATTCCGTATCAAGTCTCTGATAGAACAGGTGAAGTCCTTATCAGGGGCTGGTACGGCCCCCACCTGGAGCGCCGCCGGCGGCGCCGACCGCGCCGATGTTGCCGAACAGGTCGTCGAAGAAACCGCGCTCGCGGCCCAGCGTCGGCGTGGTCTTGCCCATCGGATCGATGGAGGCGACCTGATCCTTGCCCGACTTGCGGATCGCGGTGACGTTGCCACCCGCGTCGAAGCTGATCTGCAGCGTCAGCTGCTCGCGCACCTTGGGCTTGTTGAACGCGTAGTTGCGGCTGTCGCGCGCGACATAATACCAGTCGCCCTGGTTGAACTGGCTGGCGAAGCTGGGATGCCCAAGCGTCGCGAGCACCGACTGGCGGTTGTCGACGCCAGGCCGGATCGAGTTCACCAGTTCGGCATCGACGATATAGCCCTGGTGCGAGCGCAGCGGCGCGCAGGCCCCCGCGGCGAGGAGAGCGAGCATCGCGGGGGCAAGCAGAAGGCGCATCGTTACTCCACGGGAGGCCGCCATTGCGCGCGCGGCCATTCGGCTCAATATGCCGCGCCGCCGCCGGGCACAAGGCGGGCGGCTTGTGGAGCATGCATGGCCTGGTTGGATCGCTGGTTCGGGAGGAAGGAGGAGCCGGCGCGCGCGCTCTACGATGCGGTGGTCCGCCAGGGTCGCGCCGAGCATTGGTACCTCGCTGGCGGCGTGCCCGACACGATCGACGGCCGCTTCGACATGATCGCCACGGTGCTGGCGGTGGCGCTGCTGCGGATCGAGGCGGCAGGCGAGGCGACGGGCGCGCCGGAGCTGGGCGTGCAGCTGACCGAGCGTTTCGTCGACGACATGGATGCGCAGCTGCGCGAGATCGGCATCGGCGACATCGTCGTCGGCAAGCATGTCGGCAAGATGATGGCGATGTTGGGCGGGCGGCTGGGCGCGATGCGCGACGCCGGCGGCGCGGCGGCGTTCGAGGCGGGGCTGGTGCGCAACCTCTATCGCGGCGCCGATCCCGGCGCGGCGGCGCTGGCGCATGTGCGCGAGGAGCTGGAGGCGTGGCGCGCGACGCTGGACGCGACCCCGCTCGACCGGCTGGGTCGGGGAGAGATCGATGGCGCCTGAATTTTCCCGGCCCGAGCGGCTCGACACGATTGGCGCGGGCGCGCGCAGCGTGACGGTGGAGGCCGATGCCGATGAGCGGCGGCGCCTGGCCGGGCGATTCGGGCTGGTCTCGGTCGAGCGGCTGGCGGCGTGGTTCGAGGTGCGGCGCGAGGCGGCTGGGATCGCGGTCGAGGGTCGGGTGGAGGCGACGGTGGTGCAAGCCTGCTCGGTCACCGGCGATCCGCTTCCCGCCACCGTCGACGAGCCGGTGCGGCTGCTGTTCGTCGAGCCGTCCGCCGGGGGCGAGGAGATCGAGCTGTCCGACGATGCGATCGACACGGTCGAGATCGAAAGCGGCGCCTTAGACCTGGGCGAGGCCGCGGCGGAGACGATGGCGCTGGCGCTCGATCCGTTCCCGCGCAGCCCGGCGGCGGAAGCGGCGCTCAAGGAGGCGGGCGTACTGAGCGAAGGCGAGTCGGGGCCTTTCGCTGCGCTCAAGGCACTGAAGAAGGATTGAGGTTCGAAGCGACCTTCAACGACTCTCACTAACCTCCGTTCGCCCTGAGCGAAGTCGAAGGGTACGCGCTGCGCTCGCTAAGGTGCTTCGACTTCGCTCAGCACAGACGGGGAACAGACGGAGGATTTACTCTCCCGGCCCCAGCGCCGGATCAATGTCCCGCGGCCGGATGAACCGCTCCAGCCGGCCGGTGCCCGGCGCGACGTCTGCCCAATCCTGCACCGCAAAGGCGATCTCGGCGACGCTGGCGGTGGGGTATTTCTCCTCCACCTGATCGCGCAAACCGTCCGCTGCATCAGCGACGAGCAGCAGCACCAGTTCCTCCAGCCCCGGATTGTGCCCGACCAGCAACAGCCGTGCGGTGTCCGCGGGCGTCTCGCGGATGATGTCGAGCAAGGTCGCGGGAGAGGCGAGGTAGGCGCGCCGGTCCCAGGCGGGTTCCAGCCGGGTGCCGAAGCCACCCTCGAACTCCCCGATCGTCTCGATCACCCGCTGCGCCGGCGAGGCGACGACATGGTCGAAGGCGAGGCTTAGCCCGCGCAGGTGCCGCCCCATCGCCACGGCGGCGCGCTTGCCCTTGGGATTGAGCGGCCGGTCGAAATCGCGCGCGACCGGGTCGTCCCAGCCCGACTTGGCATGGCGCAGCAGCGTCAGCGTCTTCAACCGGCGTCTCCGTTGGCTGGAACGCGCGCCTCATGCCCGATCGCGCCCGCGCTGCAAAGCCGCGCGACTCGCGTCACCGCCTCGTCGAGCGGCACCCGCGTCACCGCCACGCCCGGCGGAAAGGCAGAGAGCAGCCGCGAGGGCATCGCCGCCGAGAGCAGCACGAACGCGCCGCGATCGTCGGCGCGCCGGATCAGCCGCCCGAACGCCTGCGCCAGTCGCGCCCGCACGATCCGGTCGTCATAGGCGCTGCCCCCGCCGGCGAGCTTGCGCGCGGCGTGGAGCACGGTCGGCTTGGGCCAGGGCACGCCCTCCATCACCACCAGCCGGAGCGAGCGACCGGGCACGTCCACCCCGTCGCGCAAGGCATCGGTGCCGAGCAGGCTTGCGTGCGGATCGTCGCGGAAGATGTCCACCAGAGTGCCGGTGTCGATCGGATCGACATGCTGCGCGTGGAGCGGCAGACCGGCGCGGGCGAGCCGGTCGGCGATGCGCGCATGCACCCCGCGCAGCCGGCGGATGGCGGTGAACAGCCCTAGGGTGCCGCCCCCCGCCGCCTCGATCAGCCGCGCATAGGCGCCGGCGAGCGAGGGGATGTCGCCGCGCTTGATGTCGGTGACCACCAGCACCTCGGCATGCGCGGCATAGTCGAACGGCGAGGGCGCCTCGAAGCGGACCGCGGCGCGCGACAGGTGCGGCGCGCCGACCCGCGCCTCCGCGGTGTCCCAGTCGCCGCCCGCGGTCAGCGTCGCCGAGGTGACCAAAGCGCCATGCGCGGGGCGCAGCACGATCTCGGCGAAGGGCTTGGTCGGATCGAGCCAGTGGCGCAGCAGGCCCACGTCGATCTCGCGCCCCTCCGCCCGGTTGACCACCAGCCAGTCGACGAACTGCGGCACCGCGACGCCGCCGACCCGCGCCAGCAGCGCCAGCCACGCCGACACCGTCTCCACCCGCCAGCCCAATGAGGCGATCGCGCCCTCGATCCGCGCGCGGGCGGGCGCGTCCATCCAGTCGGGCGCCTCGGCGAGCACCGCCTCCAGCCGGCGGCCGAGCACCACCAGCGGCCGGTGCAGCGCTTCCAATGCGTCCGCCGCGCTGGCGGCGGCCTCGATCAGCTCGGCGCTGGGCTCGGCAAGCTCGGTCTCCAGCCCATAGCCGGCATCGTCCTCGCGCTCCGCACGCGCGTAGGTAAGGCCGCGCACCGCCGCGAGCAGATGCTCGACCGGCCCGAACGGCTGCCCCTCCGCCAGCCGCCCCAGCCAGCCGTCCGCCGCCAGCGCGCCCGCCGCGGTCACTGCCTGCGCGATCGCGGCGCCGCCCTGCTCGTCATAGCTGGCGACATCGGAGAGGCGCGCCGCTAGCCCACGCCGCCGCCCGCGCGAGGTGCCTTCCGGCCCGACGATCCAGCGCCGGAGCTCGATCGTCTCCTGCCCGGTCAGCGCGGTGGAGAACATCATGTCCGCCGCATCGAACAGGTGGTGACCCTCGTCGAAGACGTAGCGGGTCGGCCGCGTCGCCAGTTCGCGCCCGCGCGCGGCGTTGACCATCACCAAGGCATGGTTGGCGATGACGATGTCCGCCTCCGCCGAGGCACGCGCGGCGCGCTCGATGAAGCACTTCCGATAGTGCGGGCAGCCGGCATAGACGCATTCGCCGCGGCGATCGGTCAGCGCGGTCGAGCCATTGCGACGGAACAGGGTGGTCAGCCAGCCGGGCAGGTCGCCGCCGACCATGTCGCCATCGGCGCTATACGCCGCCCAGCGCGCGACCAATTGCGCCAGCACCGCCGCACGGCCGGCGAATCCGCCTTGGAGCGCATCCTCCAGGTTGAGCAGGCACAGGTAGTTCTCGCGCCCCTTGCGGGTGACCACTTTCGCCCGCCGCTCCGCATCGTCGGGATAGACCCGGCGCGTCTCGTGGGAAAGCTGCCGCTGGAGCGCCTTGGTATAGGTGGATACCCACACCGGCCCACCCGCCGCCTGCGACCACAGCGAGGCTGGCGCGAGATAGCCCAGGGTCTTGCCGATCCCCGTCCCCGCCTCGGCGAGCACCAGATTGGGCGCGTCGCGGATCGCGCGCGGGGTGAAGGCCTGCGCCGCCGCCTCGGCATAGGCGCGCTGCCCCGGCCGCGCCTCCGCGCCGGCGCCGGTCAGCTCGGCGAGTCGCGCACTCGCCTGCTGCGGATGCAGCTGCACCGTGCGGGGCAGCGGGCGCGGCGCCGCCTCCTCCCATTCGGGCAGCCTGGAGAACAGCCAGCGCTCCGCTTTCTCCGGCTTGCGGATCCGCTCGGTCAGTAGCGGCGCCCAGGGCCAGCGCAGCCGGAACAGCGACTGCGCCGCATTCCATGCGCCCTCGCGCTCGGCCCAGTCGCCCGCGGGCACGCTCAGCAGCCGCGCCGCCGCGTCGAGCAGCAGCCGGGCGATGTCGGCATCGTCCTCCGGCTCGACCAGCCCGGTTGCCGCGGCGAGTCCCTTGGGCGTCGGCACCATGAAGCGCGCCGGGTGAAGGAAGGCGTAGAGCTCCAGCAGGTCGAGCCCCGACAGATCGGCATAGCCCAGGCGTTGCCCGATCAGCGGCGCGTTGAGCAGGATCATCGGCGTGTCCGCCGCCTGCCGGATCGCCTCGCCGCGCGACACGGGGCGCACCTCCACGCCGGACAGGTCGCCGCGCGCGATCCAGATGCCCGAATGGCTGGCGTGGAGCGCGGGATAGGGGAGCGCGGAATGGGGCGGCACGCGGGCGAAGATAGAACGCCACGCGAACAACGACCAGCGCTAAGCATCTCTTGCAACTGCGTCGCAACATCGCTCAGATCAAACTATCCGTGTCGACAGGGTGGATTCACACGCGCGCCTGTGCTTTAGCCGGCGAGACTCTCCCGCATATGCGAAGGATGCGCCCCTCATGAACATCCACGAATATCAGGCCAAGGAGCTGCTGGCGAAGTTCGGCGTGCCCGTTCCCGCCGGCCATGCCGCAATGACCGTCGAGGAGGCGGTCGAGGCGTCGAAGCAGCTGCCCGGTCCGCTCTATGTCGTGAAGGCGCAGATCCACGCCGGCGGCCGCGGCAAGGGCAAGTTCAAGG
>NZ_JBELLZ010000002.1:0-90959 GCF_042096255.1 Sphingomonas sp.
ACAAGCTGCCTGATTCGCGTCCGCGGCACAAGCCCCTTTCGCAGGTGCAGCACATCATGGCAGCCGGGCGAGATACCCGGCGATGTCTTCCGGATCGAAGGCCCGTCCATCGAAGAAGCGATCGCTGCCGAGCACCAGCCTGCCCTGCGTCGATCCCGCACCGATCGGCTCGTGCAAAGCGCCCTCCAGCTTGGAACTGGCATTGGGGAGCGGCGCATTCGATCCGGCGAGCGCGGCGCGGTACAGGTCCGGGCGGAACACCGACTGCGCCGTCGCGGCATCCTTCTCGGAAAAGGGCAGGCCGTCCCAGCGCACCATCTGCGCATACAGCCACGCCGCCTGGCTGCGCCACGGGAAGTTCGCCGCCTCCCGATGCTGGAACATGAAATCGGGATAGTGAACCGGCGCGCCGCCCGGCACCAACCGGATCCGGTCGGTGATCGCGCGAAGGATCGCGTCCACCGGAGCGTCCAGATACTCGCGCCGCGTGAGCAGAGCTGCGCTTTCCGCCACCGTATCGGGCCGCACGAAATGCTCGGCGGCCGCGTGAAGCGCGCGGATCAGTGCCGCCAGTGCTTCGGGACGTGCCGCCGCCGTCTCGGCCCGCAGCGCCAGTACCTTCTCCACCCCCCGCCGCCAGATCTGCGCAGTGGCGAGCGCAATCCGGCCGACCCCGCGATCGACTGCGATCGAGTTCCACGGTTCGCCCACACAGATGCCGTCCACTTCGCCCGCCGCCAACGCATCGGCGGCGAACGGCGGACTCGTCACGGAGATCGCGACGTCCTCGTCCGGTCGGATGCCGACGCCGGCCAGCCAGTAGCGCAGCATGTAGTTATGGCTGGAATATCGATGCACGACGCCGAAACGCAGCGGCCGCCCCGCCGCGCGCCGCTCGGCCGCCACCGCCTTCAGCGCCGCACCGATCGCCACCGGATCGCCCAAGACGTCGCCCAGCGCGCACGCCTCGCCAAGCGCCGTCGAGAAGGTGATCGCATTGCCGTTCAGCCCCAGGACGAACGGCACGGTCAGGGGTACCGCTGGCCGATCCCGCCCCAGGGTCGTCGCGATCGCCAGCGGGGCGACGAGATGCGCGGCATCGGTATGGCCGTAGAGCAGTCGATCACGGACCGTTGCCCAGGTGACGTCGCGTACCAGCTCGATCGCGACACCTTCCGCCGCGGCAAAACCCAGCTCCTTCGCCAGGATTGGCAGCGCCGCATCGACCAGCGGCACGAAACCGATGCGGAAGGTCTCGGCGCTCATCGCAGATCTCCCATCAGCGCCTCGCTGGTCACGATCGCCTCCGCCACTTCGGCGATGCGGCGGTTCGACTTCATCGCATGGCCGCGCAGCAGCGCATAAGCGGCTGGCTCGTCCAATCCGCGCCGTTTCATCAGGATTGCTTTGGCACGATCGACCGTCTGGCGGTCGGCTAGGGCATTCTTTGCCTCGGCCAGTTCAGTCTGCAGCCGCGAAAACGCTTGAAACCGGCGGACGGCAAGATCGAGCACCGGTTTGATCCGCTGTTTCGCCAACCCGTCTACGACATACGCCGAGACTCCTGCATCGACCGCTGCCATTGTTGACTGCGCATCCGATTGATCGACGAACATCGCGATCGGCCGCGCCAGCGCGCGCGACATCGCAAAAAAATCCTCCAGCAGGTCGCGGCTCGGGTTCTCAAGATTGATCAATACCACCTCGGGCGCGCACCTCTCGACTTGTGCGACCAGCGGCCCTGCCGGATCGATCACCACCAGATCAGTAAGCCCGGCATCGCGCAATCCTTCGGAGATGATCGCAGCGCGCGTCGTGCTGGTATCGATGATCGCGATCCTCACGGCTTCATCGCCTACAGGTCGAACCGGTCGTTCGCCAATCCCCCTCGGGCTTGGGCGACCGCGGCGACGCTTGGATGGGGCCCGCGCGCGTGCTCTAACGCTGCGATGTTCCGCCCCGCCTGCGCCCTGCTGCTCGCCGCTGTTCCCGCTCATGCCCAGACCGCGGTCGAGACGGTTGATCCGTTCATCGGCACGGGTGGAGAGGGGCACACCTTTCCTGGAGCGGTGGCGCCGTTCGGGATGGTGCAGTTGAGCCCCGATACCGACACGCGCTGCCGGATTCGCGAATGCTACGGCCACGCCGCCGGCTACCGGTACGACGATCCGACCATCCAGGGCTTCTCGCAGACCCATTTCTCGGGCGCGGGCCACTCTGATCTCGGCGATTTCCTGCTGATGCCCCTTGCGGGAGATGCCGTGCCGCTGGAGCCGGGTGACCCGGCCAAGCCGGGTTCCGGCTATCGCGCGCAGTTCAGCCATGCAGGGGAGGTGGCGCGACCAGGTTACTATTCGGTCCACCTCGGCACCGGTATCCGCGCCGAGCTCACCGCCGGCACGCGGGTCGGCGTGCACCGCTACACCTTTGCGCCCGGGACGGCGGCGCATCTGCTGCTCGACCTGCGCAGCTCGCTCTACGATTATCCGGGCAAGATCCTGTGGTCCACGGTGCGCGTCCGCGCCGATGGCACGCTGACCGGCATGCGCGAGACGCGCGGCTGGGCGCCCGCGCGCAAGCTGTTCTTCGCGATGCGGTTCAGCGCACCGGTGAAGGCGCACGGCTTCTTCAACCGCGAGGGGGAGATCGCCTACAAGGGGTTCCAGGGGCCAGGGCGGGGCCGCGAAGATGTTGACCAGCTCCAGGGCCGTGCGCTGGTGGCGCGGCTGGACTTCGGCAGGCTCGCCGCGCCGCTGGAGGTAAAGGTCGCCCTCTCCAGCGTCGACGAGGATGCCGCGATCGCCAACCTCGACAGCGAGGCGGGCGGCTTCGACGCAGTCGCCGCGCAGACCCGCGCCGCCTGGGAGCAGGCACTGGGCGTGCTACGGGTCGAGGCGCCGGCCCCGATGCAGCGTATGGTGATGACCGCGCTCTATCACACGCTGATCGCCCCCAGCGTCTTCTCGGACGCGGACGGGCGCTATCGCGGGCCGGACGATCAGGTGCACCGCGCGGAGGGCTTCACCTTCCACTCCACCTTCTCGCTGTGGGACACGTTCCGCGCCCAGCACCCCTTGCTGCTGCTTACCCAGCCCGAGGCGCGCAACCGCGATTTCGTCCGCTCCTTGCTCGCCAGCCAGCAGGCGAGCCCGTTCGGCATCCTGCCGGTGTGGCAGTTCCACGGTCGCGAAACCTGGACGATGATCGGCTATCACGCCGTGCCGGTGATCGCTGACGCCTATCTCAAGGGCGTGCGCGGCTTCGATGCCGCGGCGGCGCTCGACGCGATGGCGCAGAGCGCGCGCTACGGCCCCTATGGCGGCCTCGCCGATTACATGAAGCTCGGCTTCGTCCCGATCGACCGCGAGGCCGAGGCGGCGTCAAAGACGGTTGAATATGCTTATGACGACTGGACGATCGCGCGGATGGCGCAGGCGGTCGGCCGGGCGGACCTCGCCGCCGAGTTCGGCCGGCGCGCGGGCAATTGGCGCAACAGCTTCGACGCGAAGACCGGCTTCCTACGCGCCCGCAAGGCCGACGGCAGCTTCCGCGTGCCGTTCGATCCCACCGCGATCAACTACGGCAGCGACTATACCGAGGGCAACGCTTGGCAATATTCCTGGTTCGTGCCGCAGGACCAGGCCGGGCTGTTCCGGCTGCTCGGCGGCGACGCGGCGGCGGTGGCGAAGCTGGACCGGATGTTCGACTATGACATGTCATCTATCGACTACAGCCATGCCGAGGATATCGCCGGCCTGATCGGCCAATACATCCACGGCAACGAGCCGAGCCACCACGTCGCCTATCTCTACGCCTTCGCCGGCCAGCCGTGGCGCACGCAGGAGCGGCTCGCCCAAATCGTGGCGAGCCAGTACAAGGCGACGCCGGACGGGCTGTCGGGCAACGACGACCTGGGGCAGATGTCCGCTTGGCTCGTGTTCACCGCGCTGGGCTTCTACCCGGTTGCCCCCGGATCGAACGAATATGTCATCGGCCGCCCGTTCGTGGAGCGCGCGGTGCTGACGCTGCCAAACGGCAAGAGGCTAACAATGGTGGCGGGGGGACTGTCGGCGGCGAACCGCTATGTCGGGCAGGTGACGCTGAACGGCCGCGCGATTGATCGCGTCTTCCTGCGCCACGACGAGATCATGGTCGGCGGCGAACTGCGCTTCACCATGCGGGCAGCGCCGAACAAGGCCTGGGGCACGTCGCCCGCCGCGCGCCCCTTCTCGATGAGCACCGCCGCTCGCCGCTAGCGCACCGTCCGCTTGAGCTGCACCAGCGCCTCGTCAAGCGCCTGGAGAAAACGCGAGCGGTCCGCCTTGGCGAACGGGGCGGGACCGCCGAGCTGGTCGCCGCCGGCGCGCAGGTCCGCCATGATCGCGCGGGTGGCGATCGTCGCGCCGATCGAGCTGGTGGTGAACGGCCGGCCGGTGGGCGCCAGCACGGTGCCGCCCGCCTTGAGGCAGCGGTCCGCCAGCAGGATGTCGGCGGTGATCACCACCGCGCCCGCGCCCGCGCCCGTTTGCTCGGCGATCCAGTCGTCCGCGGCGTCGAAGCCGTCGCTCACCACCACGCGGCTGACCAGCGGATGCTCCACTACCCGCAGCCGCGCGTTGCTGACGATCGTCACCGGCACCTGGTGGCGCAGCGCGACCCGGTAGATCTCCTCCTTCACCGGGCAGGCGTCCGCGTCGACCAGGACGCGCAGGCTCACCGCCGGGGCACTTTCCCGCCCGGCCGGCGCGGTGGCGGGCCATCGCCGCGCGGCGGGCGACCGCCACCCGATCCGCCGGGAGCAACCGGCGCGCGGGCGATCAGCACATCGTCCGGGTCGTTCGGCTGCGCGCTGCGCGCCACCGCCGCCTCGAACTTCGCGGCGATCGCGCGGGGCACCTGGAACAGGGTCTCGCCCGCACCGATGCGGATCGCGCCCACCTCGCTCTTGGTGATGTGACCGCGGCGGCAGAGCAGCGGCAGGATCCAGCGCGGATCGGCGCGATGGCGGCGGCCGACGTTCATGCGGAACCACACGGTGTCGTCGAAGCCGGGGCGATGCCGCTCCTGCTGCGCCGCGCGGCGCGCCTCGGGCGTCGCCTCGATCAGTTCCTCGGGCGCGGGCAAAGCGGCGCGGTGCGCGCGGACCAGCGCCGCGGCGATCTCCTCCGCGCTCTTCTGCGCCAGCAGCTCGCGGCCCAGCGCCAGATCGTCCTCCTCCGCCTCGACCGGTGCGGTCAGCACCGTGAGCAGCCGCTCGCGATCGCGCGCACGCACCTGCTCGGGCGTCGGCGCGTCGATCCACTCGGCCGCGATCTTGGCGCCGCGCAGCACCGACTCTACCGCCCGCCGGCGCGGATAGGGCACGATCAGCACCGCGGTGCCCTTGTTGCCCGCGCGCCCTGTCCGACCCGAGCGATGCTGGAGTGTTTCGGCATCGCGCGGCAGCTCGACATGCACGACCAGGCTCAGCGTCGGCAGGTCGATGCCGCGCGCCGCCACGTCGGTCGCCACGCACACCCGCGCACGCCCGTCGCGCAGCGCCTGCAGCGCGGCGTTGCGCTCGTTCTGGCTGTGCTCGCCCGACAGTGCCACCGCCGCGAAGCCCCGCTCCACCAGGCTGGCGTGCAGCCGGCGCACATTATCGCGCGTCGCGCAGAACAGCATGGCGGTCTCCGCCTCGTGCCAGCGCAGCAGGTTGATCACCGCATGCTCGATGTCCGCCGGGGAGACCGACACCGCCTGATAGGTGATGTCGCCATGGCCGCGGTCCTCGCTGACCGTGGAGATGCGCAGGGCGTCGCGCTGGTAGCGCTTGGCCAGCGCCACGATCGGGCGCGGCATGGTGGCGGAGAACAGCAAAGTCCGCCGCTCGGTCGGGGTCGCGTCGAGGATCTCCTCCAGATCCTCGCGAAAGCCCATGTCGAGCATCTCGTCCGCCTCGTCGAGCACCGCGACGCGCAGGGCGGAAAGGTCCAGCGCGCCGCGCTCCAGATGGTCGCGCAAGCGGCCGGGCGTGCCGACGACGATATGCGTGCCATGGCCCAGCGAGCGGCGCTCCTTGGCGGCGTCCATCCCGCCGACGCAGGTGGTGATCCGCGCGCGCGCGCCGGCATAAAGCCAGCCGAGCTCGCGGCTGACCTGGAGCGCCAGCTCGCGCGTCGGCGCGATCACCAGCGCCAGCGGCTGGGCGGCGAGGGGCAGCTGGCCGTCAACCAGCAGCTCGGGCGCCATGCCCAGGCCGAAGGCGACGGTCTTGCCCGATCCGGTCTGCGCGGAGACGATCAGGTCGCGCCCGCGCGCGTCCTGCTGAACGACGGCGTCCTGCACGGGGGTCAGCGCGGCATAGCCCCGCGCGGCAAGGGCGTCCGACAACAGGGCCGGGAGAGTGTCAGCGATCATGCGAACGCGCCAGATGGTCGCAGACGCGCCGAAATGCAAGGAACGATGCCGCCGCGGTGGTCATATCGCGCCCGCGCTCCTATCTGGCGCGCCATGCTGCGCCTTTCCGAGTTGAAGCTGCCGCTGGGGCATGATCCGGCGGCGATCGCGCCCGCCGTGGTCGCGCGGCTGGGGATCGAGTCGGCCGAATTGCTGTCGCACAATGTCGCCCGGCGCGCGCATGATGCGCGGCGCAAGTCGGCGATCCTGTCGGTGTACAGCGTCGATGTCGAACTGCGCGACGAAGCGTCGGTGCTGGCGCGGCTGGCCGGCGACCCGCACGTTCGGCCAGCGCCCGACACACGCTACCGCTTTGCCGCCACCGGCCCCGCCGAACGGCGCCCGGTGGTGATCGGGGCGGGGCCGTGCGGCCTGTTCGCGGGGCTGATCCTGGCGCAGGCGGGCTTTCGACCCATTATTCTGGACCGCGGCAAGGTGGTGCGCGAACGGACGAAGGATACCTGGGGCCTGTGGCGCCGCGGTGTGCTGGAGCCCGAATCGAACGTCCAGTTCGGCGAGGGCGGCGCAGGCACCTTCTCCGACGGCAAGCTCTGGAGCCAGATCAAGGATCCGCGCCATCTGGGCCGTAAGGTGCTGGAGGAGTTCGTCGCCGCCGGTGCGCCGGAGGAGATCCTGACCGAGGCGCATCCGCACATCGGCACCTTCCGCCTCGTCTCGATGGTGGAGCACATGCGCCGTTCGATCGAGGACCTTGGCGGCGAATACCGGTTCGGCACCCGCGTCACCGATTTCGAGATCGAGACCGCGGCAGACGGCTCGCGCCGGCTGGTCGGGCTCTACCTCCAAGACGGCGGCATGCTGGCGGCCGACACGGTGGTGATGGCGATCGGCCACAGCGCGCGCGACACCTTCGCCACGCTCCACGATCGCGGCATCCACATGGAGGCCAAGCCCTTCTCGATCGGTGTCCGGATCGAGCATCCGCAAAGCTGGATCGACCGCGCCCGCTTCGGCCCCTGCGCCGGCCACCCGGACCTGGGCGCCGCCGCCTACACGCTGTCGCATCACTGCGCGGGCGGGCGCAACGTCTACAGCTTCTGCATGTGCCCGGGGGGGCGCGTGGTGGCGGCAACGTCGGAGCCCGGCCGCGTCGTCACCAACGGCATGAGCCAATATTCGCGCGCCGAGTTCAACGCCAATTCCGGGCTGGTCGTCGGCATCGATCCGGCGCGCGACTATCCCGGTCATCCGCTCGCCGGCATCGCGCTCCAGCGCGATCTGGAGTCGCAGGCGTTCGTTGCGGGCGGATCGGACTATGTCGCCCCCGGCCAGCGTGTCGGCGATCTCCTCGCCGGCCGCGCCTCCACCGCCTTCGGCGAGGTCACGCCCTCCTACAAGCCGGGCGTGCGGCCGACCGATCTTGCCGAATGCCTGCCGCCGTTCGTGCTCGATGCGATCCGCGAGGCGCTGCCGGTGTTCGGCCGCCAGATCGCGCGCTACGACGATCCCGATGCGGTGATGACCGGGGTGGAGACGCGCACCTCCTCACCGGTGCGGATCACCCGCGGTCGCGATTTCCAGAGCCTCAACGTCGCCGGCCTCTACCCGGCGGGCGAGGGGGCGGGCTATGCCGGCGGCATCCTTTCCGCCGCGATCGACGGCATCAAGGTGGCGGAAGCGGTCTCGCTGGCGCTGACCGGCAAGGAGCAAAGACATGGCTGAGAAGTTCGAACGCCACCGCCAGCCCTGGCGCCCCGATGAGGTGCAGAAGCTGCACCAGCTCGCCAAAAAGGGCATGGCGCTGCGCGCGATCGCCAAGGCGCTGACTCGTAGCGAGGAATCGGTGAAGGACCGCGCCAAGGCGGACGGCCTGTCGATCGCCAAGCTGCACTGACGCGCGTGGCAGCCGCGCGATACGACGCGATCGTGCTCGGCGCGGGCGCGGCCGGGCTGATGTGCGCGGGCGTTGCGGGGCAGCGCGGCCGGCGCGTGCTGGTGGTCGACCATCAGGACCGCCCGGGCGCCAAGATCCTGATCTCGGGCGGCGGCCGGTGCAACTTCACCAACATCGGCACCGCGCCCGACCGGTTCCTCTCCGCCAATCCGCATTTCGCGCGCTCGGCGCTCGCCCGCTACACCGCCGCCGACTTCCTGGCGCTGGTCGAGCGCTACGGCATCGCCTGGCACGAGAAGACGCTGGGTCAGCTGTTCTGCGACGGCTCGGCCCGCCAGATCGTCGACCTGCTGCTCGCGGAATGCCCGGATACCGTTGAGCTAGCGCTGGGGCAGGCGATCGGCGAGGTGTCGCACGCCGACGGCCTCTTCCGGGTGCGGCTGGGCAGCCGCACCGCTGAGGCTCCCGCTCTGGTGATCGCCACCGGCGGTCCCTCGATCCCCAAGATCGGTGGCAGCGGCATCGCCTATGATCTCGCCCGCCGCTTCAGCCTCAAGGTGGTCGAGCCGCGCCCGGCCTTGGTGCCGCTGACCCTGTCGGGCGAGGACGCGCTGTTCCGCACCCTTTCGGGCGTCGCCGCTCCGGTGGTCGCGCGCCAAGGCAAGGTGGCGTTTCGCGAGGCGGCATTGTTCACCCATCGCGGGCTGTCCGGCCCCGCCATCCTCCAGATCTCCTCCTACTGGCGGACGGGCGAGGCGATCGCGATCGACTTCCTGCCCGATCGCGCCGCCGGCTGGCTGACCCAGGCCAAGCGCGCCACCCCGCGCGCCACGCTGCCGCGCCTGCTGGCGGGCGCCTTGCCCGATCGCCTCGCCACCACGCTGGGCGAGCGGCTGGCGCTGCCCGGCGAGCTCGCCAACCTTCCAGACGCGAAGTTGGTGGAGGCGGAGCGAAGGCTGGCGGCGTGGACGTTCACGCCCAACGGCAGCGAAGGATTCGCCAAGGCGGAGGTGACCGTGGGCGGAATCAGCACCGCCGAACTGTCCTCGCGATCGCTGGAGGCACGCCGCGTCCCCGGCCTGTACGCGATCGGCGAGGCGGTGGACGTCACCGGCTGGCTCGGCGGCTACAATTTCCAATGGGCGTGGTCGAGCGGATGGGCGGCCGGGCAGGCGCTCTGATCGGCCGCGTCCCGCCTGGTCGGCAACCCGCGATCAAGTGTGATCGGGCGGGCAGCACTCCTCGGTGTCCCCGAACGAAAGCTCGTCCGCCGAGCCGATTTTCTGCTCACCCCGGAACAGCCGGTCCAGCCGCGCCTTGATCTCGCTGCGGTGGTCGCGCAGCGCGATCCGCCGCGGCGGCGCGACCGAAAGCTCGTCGGCGATCGCGTCCTTGATCCGCTCCAGCGCCGGCTCGCTCAGCACCTCGGCATGGCGCAGTTCGACGCACAACTGCACGAAGCCGACCGCGGTCGCTTGTGCGCGCAGCCCGACATTCATGATGTCGTAGTGCATCTTCTTCTGTTTCTCGTACGAGCCCATCATTGTCCTCTCCGTTTTTCTTGCCGCGGCGGTCTGGCCAGCGGTATCGCGCTGCATCCGGGGCCGCAATCATCCGGGCTCGCGGATGTGACGGACGAACGGGGCTGCCGCGCAGAGAGTTGCATCGGGTCCGTTCCGGTCAGTCGACCCAGTCTCGGTGCAGGCGACGGCTGGCGAGCGCCATCAGCGCGCCGGCGATGAGATACAGGCACAGGCCGACGGCGACCGCGTAGCGCAGCGCCTCCGCGCCGTAGCTGGGAGTCAGGCCGTCCGACAGGCGGCCGATCACCAGCGAGCCGAAGCCGAGGCCCAGCAGATTGTTGATGAGCAGGAAGCTGGCCGAGGCGGTGGCGCGCATGTGCGCGGGGACGAGATGCTGGATGGCGGTGAGCACCGGCCCCAGCCAGACATAGACCAACGCTTGCGGCAGCAGGAACAGCGCGAACGCCGCCTGCCAGCTGCCGGACAGCACGCCGGCGATGAATAAAGGCGTGCCGGCGACATAGCAGATCGCCGGCGCCAAGGCATACCAACGCCGGTCGCGCCGGCCCAGCCGGTCGCCCAGCGCACCGCCGAGCAGCACCCCGGCGACACCGCCGGTGAGCAGCAGCGCACCGAAGAACTGGCCGACGCCGACAAGGTCGAGCCCGAAGCTGCGCATCATCAGGCTGGGCAGCCAGAAGGCGACGCCATAGCCGCACATCGACCCCGCCGCCGCGCCGAATGCCATCAGCCAGAAGCTAGCCTTGGCGGCGAGGATCGCGAACACGCGGCTCACCGGCACCTGATCGGCCGGCGCCACCGCACGCGGCGGATCGCGGACGAGCAGCTTAAACATCGGCGCGATGCCGAGGCCGAGCAGGCCGACGACGATGAAGGCGGTGCGCCATTCCACCGTCTGGGCGATATAGCCGCCGAGCAGGGCGCCGCCCGCGGCGCCGAGCGGGATGCCTAGCGAATAGATCGATAGCGCGCGTGCGCGCTGCTCGGGCGGATAGTAGTCGCCGATCAGCGCATAGGAGGGCGCGACGCCGCCCGCCTCGCCGACGCCGACGCCCAGGCGGAACAGGAACAGCTGGGTGAAGCTCTGCGCCGCCCCGCACAAAGCGGTGAACGCGCTCCACACGCCCAGCGAGACGGTGATCACCCAGCTGCGGCTGGTGCGATCGGCGATCAGCGCCAGCGGGATCGCCAGCGTCGAATAGAGCGCGGCGAAGGCGAGCCCGCCGAGCAGGCCGAGCTGCGTGTCGGAAAGGCCCAGGTCGGCCTTTACCGGCTGGGCGAGGATGCTGAGGATCTGACGGTCGAGGAAGTTGAACGTATAGACCAGCAGCAGCATCGCGAGCACGAGGCTGCGGCGGGGCGAGGCGGGAGCGGTGAGCATCATGGCGTGCCTGACCCGCCCCCGGGAGGGTGGGTCAAGGTCCCTTAGAAGCGGAAGCCAGCGGTGACGCTCCAGGTGCGCGGGTCGCCGAAATAGGCGGTCTGGATGTTGCCGATCGAGGAGAATTCCTGCCCGTCGGTGCGGTAGATCTCCTTGGTCAGGTTCTTGACCCCGCCGCGCAGGTAATAGCGGCCGCCCGGCGCGTCATATTGGACGAAGGCGTTGACCAGCAGGTAGCCCGGCTCGACCAGGCCGGGGCGGTTGTCGATCGACAGGAAGTGCTTGTCGACGAAGCGCGCGTCGCCGCCGAGCGTCAGCGCACCGGCGTTGCCCAGCGAAATGGCATAATCGCTGGCGAGCGACCAGCTGATCGGCGGCGCGAACGGCGGCTCGCAGACGATCTGCCGGCCGGTGGGGTTGCACGAATAGGCGGGCGCACGCCGCCCATCGTTGAACTCCTTATACTCGGCGTCGAGGTAGCCGAAGCTGGAGCGGATCGTCCATTCGCGCACGGGCTTCACCGTGGCTTCCAGCTCGATGCCCCAGATGCGCAGCTCGCCCGCATTGACCACCGGAAAGGCGCCGGCGGACCCGCCGCCGACCCGCGCCTGGAAGTCCTTGTAGGTCGAATAGAACACGTCTCCCGACAGGACGACGCGGCCGTTCAGGAAGCTGCCCTTGGCGCCGGTCTCATAGGTCCACACCGTCTCGGGGTCGAAGAACGGCACGATCGTCGGCACGCCGTCGATTACCTGAGTCACGTCGCCGACGCCGTTGACGCGGCCGTTGAATCCGCCCGACTTGAAGCCACGCGAGGCCGAGGCGTAGAGCAGGGTCTGCGGCGTCGGCTTGAACGCCAGGTTCACCGTCGGCGTCCACGCATCGAAATCGACGCTATCGACGCCGTTGAACGGCGCGGGCAGGCTGTTCGGGAACTCGTACTGCCCGCCGATCGCGCCCGCCGTCACCGTGTAGGTGGTGCGGTGATAGCGCTTGCGCTCCTTCGAATAGCGCAGGCCGCCCGTCAGTGAGAGCCGGTTAGTGAAGTCGTAGGTCAGCTGGCCGAAGGCGGCGTAGCTCCTCGTGTTCTGCTCGTCGTCGATGAAGCGGGTGAAGGGCAAAGGCGGGCCCGCCGGCGTCAGGAAGACGAGATAATCGTCATAGGATTCCTGGTGCGAGGTGACGTCCTCGTTGAGGTAATAGAGCCCGACCACGCCGTTGAGCGGGCCGGAATCATATTTCAGCTGAAGCTCCTGGCTGAACTGGTTCTGCCGCACGCCGACGAACGCATCGGCAACCTCCAACTGCGTAGCGTCGAAGTCGAGGTAATAGTCGGGGCTGAGCTTGCGATAGCCGGTGATCGAGCTGATCGATATCGCATCGGTCAGCTCGACATTGGCGGTGAACGAGACACCCCAGTGATCGACGCGCTGGCCCTGACCGGGCCCGAGGCTGGTCGAGGCGCGGTAGTTCCACTCGCGGCCATAGGGATAGGCGGGGCTCAGCACGGGGAAGCCGAGCAACCCGGTCAGCGGCGCGGTCGCCTGGCCGAGGGCGGCGGCGTTGCGCTGCTTGTAGTAATCGCCCGAGAGGATCAGCTCGACCCGGTCGCTCGGCGTCGCGCGCAGGATGCCGCGCACCGCCCAGCTGTTGCGATCGTTATAGTCGCGGCCGGTGAGCGGGTCGATCACCACGCCGTCCCGCCTGTCGTAGACGCCCGCGACCGACAGCGCGAGCGTGTCGGTCACCAGCGGTGCGGAGACATAGCCGTTGACCAGCCACTGGTCGTAGCTGCCATAGGTGACCGAGCCGGCGGCGGCAAAATTGTTGGTGTCCGGCTTGCGCGTCACCACATTGACCGCGCCGCCGACGGTGTTCTTGCCGTACAGCGTCCCCTGCGGCCCGCGCAGCACCTCGACGCGCTGGACATCGAACAGGTTGAACAGCGCGCCCTGGATGCGGCTCATGTAGACGCCGTCGACATAGATGCCGACCGCGGGGTCGAAGGTCTGGAGCGCATCGGGCTGGCCGATGCCGCGGATGAAGATGTTGGCGTTGCTGGTCGAGCCGCGGCCCTGTACCAGGTTCACGTTGGGCACGGTGCCCTGGATGCCGCTGAGGTCGGTCGCCTGGATCTTGCCCAGCGTCTCGGCGGAAATGGCGGTGACCGCCACCGGCACGTCGATCAGCCGCTCCTCCCGCCGGCGGGCGACCACGACGACATCGGCGCCCTCGTTCACCTCCTGAGTCAGTTCGGGCGCCCCGACTTCGGGATCGGCGGCCTGCGGCGACTGGGCGGTGGCGGGCGCGGCGGCGAGGCCGAGGACAGCTGCCCCGAGGAGCAGTGCGGCGCGAGCGGTGTGGCCGTGGCATGACATCTTTGTTCCGTCCTCTCCTGTGGCAACCCGTCTTGCTGCGGGTTGTAAGCAATCGGCCGGGGCTATACTGAAACCTGAACCAGGTTTCAACTTGGCAGTGGAAAAGGGGAGAGCGGATGGGCGACGGACGTGGCGCGAATGCAACGCCTGTTCCGCCTGCGGGTGACGATCCGGCGAGCGCGGGCAAGGCGCCACGCACCGCGCGCGGGCGCCGGACGCTGCGCGCCATCCTCGACGCAGCGGCGGTGGAGTTTGCCGAACAGGGCTTTCACGACAGTTCGATCAGCGGGATCACGCGCCGGGCGGGCGTCGCGCTGGGCAGCTTCTACACCTATTTCGATTCGAAGGATGACGTGTTCCGGGCGCTGGTGCGCGACATGAGCGACCAGGTTCGCGATCATGTCGCCCCGGCGCTCCGAGAGGCGCGGGGCGGCCAGATCGCCGCCGAACAGGCCGCCTTGGCGGCGTTCATCGGCTTCGCGCGCACGCACAAGGAAATCTACCGGATCATCGACGAGGCCGAGTTCGTCGATCCTGAGACCTTCCGCATGCACTACGCCACCACGGCGGATCGCATCACCCGGCGCCTTCGCGCTGCAGCGGATCGGGGCGAACTGCGACCAGAGGTGGGCGAGGTGCATGCCTGGGCGATCATGGGCATGAACGTCTTTTTGGGGCTGCGCTACAGCGTGTGGCAGGCCGATACGGCACCGGAGGAGATCGCCGCCACGATCGCATCGATGCTCTCGCGCGGGATCGCCGCGCAAGGCGCCAACCCGCCTAACTGCGATTGACTCGCAACCGCCCCGGCGTCAGTAACGGCGCAAACGGGAAGCTAATGCGAACTATTCACATGCTCTTGGTCGGCGCGGTGTTCGCGTGGGCGGTGCCGGCGGTGGCGCAGGAGGCAGATCCGTCGGCTGACCTCGGTACCGACGACATCATCGTCACCGGCGAGAAGAGCAATCGCAGCCTTCAGGAGACCACCACCAGCGTCGCGGTCACCATGCCCGAGCGGCTCCGGCAGGAGAACATCCTGACCATCCAGGACGTCTACAACCGCACCGCCAATGTCTCGGAAACCTATGGCGCCGCCGGATTCACCATCCGTGGCATCAACAACCAGGGGGTGGGCGCCGGCGGCAATGCCGATACCGCCACCGTCTATATCGACGGCGCACCGATCCCGCGCGAGGCGCTGTTCGGAGGCCCGACCGATCTTTGGGACGTCGGCCAAGTCGAGATCCTGCGCGGGCCGCAATCGACCATCCAGGGCCTCAACGCGCTCGCCGGCGCGGTGGTGATCACCACCCGCGACGCCTCCGCCACCGAATACAGCGCCGACGGCCGCGTACTGTGGACCGGCTATGACGACCGCACCTTCTCCGCCGCGGCCGGCGGCCCGCTGATCCCGGGCGAGCTCGGCCTGCGCCTGTCCGCCGAGCGCCGCGCTGATCGCGGGCTCATCCGCAACGTCACCCGTGGCGGCTATGACGACAGCCTGCGCACGCTCAACCTGCGCGGCAAGCTCAAGTGGACGCCCTCGGCGCTACCCGGCCTGGAGGTGCAGGCAAGCTACAACCGCGTTCGCCGCGACGGCGGCTATCTCTACGAATATGCCCGCACCGACGTGCCGGACTTCTACGACAACCGGATCAGCACCGGCGACCAGCCCAGCCGCGGCCATATCCAGAGCGACATCGCCGTCCTCAACGCCGGTTACGAGATCACGCCGCAGCTACGCCTGTCCAGCGTCACCTCGTTCAGCCGCGTGTCGAGCCATGCGGTGATCGACACCGACGGCACCGCCGAGGATCTCCAGACTGTCGACAACCTCAACCGCTTCCGCACCTGGACCGAGGAACTGCGCCTCAATTACGATGGCGAGCGGTTCAGCGGCGTGCTCGGCGCCTGGGCCTATCGCCGCACCGGTGGGCTCGATGCCGACAACCGGCTCAACATCCGCACGCCCACCGCCACGATCACCGCCTTGCTCCAGGGCGGCGGCTTTCCCGCGGCGGCGGCGCAGCAGATCGCCGGCCTCTATGCGCAGGCCTTGCCGGACATCCCGGTGACCTATGTGGGGGATCAGAACCAGCGGGTGCAGACTGCGGCGCTGTTCGGCGACGCGCGCGTCCGCCTTACCGACCGTCTCTCGCTGATCGCCGGCTTCCGCTACGATCACGAGGAGAACACCTATGGCGCGGAGACGGTGGCGACGTTCAACGGCACGCTGCCGAGCCCGGCCGCGTTCGGCGCGCCCGGTACTCCGCTGTTTCAGGCGATCACCGCGATCAACGCCGGCGTGCTCGGGTTGGTGAACAGCGCCTCCTCCGCCCGCGCCGCGAATTCGCGCACCTTCGATGCCTTCCTGCCCAAGGGCGG
The DNA here is from genome assembly GCF_042096255.1 of Sphingomonas sp. Classification (GTDB taxonomy): domain Bacteria; phylum Pseudomonadota; class Alphaproteobacteria; order Sphingomonadales; family Sphingomonadaceae; genus Sphingomonas. The sequence continues at coordinate 15,982 of NZ_JBELLZ010000002.1, forward strand.
GATCAGCATGGACTGGACGCCGGACGTATCCACCGCCTTCACCGTCCAGCGCGCCTATCGTTCGGGCGGATCGAGCCAGAACCCGGCGCGCGCGCTGCTCGTGCCCTATGATCCCGAATACAGCTGGAACTACGAAGGCTCGCTGCGCTCACGCTGGCTGGACGGGCGGCTGACGATCAACGCCAATGTCTTCTACGTCGACTGGAAGGACCAGCAGACCAACGCCTTCTTCGGCTTGAACGAGTACGACTATAACACCGTCAATGCCGGCAAGTCGCACCTCTACGGCTTCGAGGTGGAGGGGCAGGCCCGTTTCAGCCGCGCGCTCGACGGCTATGTCTCGGTCGGCCACGTCCGCACCAGGTTCGACGAGTTCAACCTGCCGACCGGATCGACCAGCACGGTGGACCTCGCCGGCTCCGAATTCCCCTATGCCGCGCACTGGACGCTGGCGGGCGGGGTGAACGCGCGCGTCGGCGGCATCACCGCCAACCTCAACGCCAACTATCGCGGGCCGGTGTTCACCGACGTGGGCGTGCCGCAGGAACAGAGTCGCCTGCCCGGCCGCACCGTCGTCAACGGCCGTCTCGGCTACGATTATCGCGGAATCACCCTGTTCGCCTTCGCGCGCAACCTGCTCGACGCGGATTACAGCCAATACACCTTCACCGGCGGCAATCGCGCGATCCTGGGCGAGCCGCAGACCTTCGGCATCGGGCTGGAGGCGCATCTGTGATGCTGGCGGCGACCGCGCTGGGCCTTGCCGGCGGTGCGGGCGGCGCGGTGCTGCTGCGCCGCGCCTGGGCAGATCGCCGCAATGAACGAGTGTGGCTGATCCTGGCGGGCTGGGCGTTGATGCTCGCCGCGATCCTCGCCGCCGCCTGGCTGCTCGGGCCGGTCAAGGGCACCGCGCTCGCCATCGTGATGATCGGCCTCGCTGCCCTCTGCGTTGTCGCGCAGGGCCGCGTCCGTCGCGCGGTTCGGGTCGCCCGCGACACGCTCGCCCCCGAACCGCTGGAGGGTCCGTCGGTGGCGTGGCGCGGCTGGCTCAAGGCGCTGCTCGCCGGACCGCTGGGCATGACCGCGGCGATGGGCATCGCCTTCTGCTATGCCGCCTGGGTGCCCGGCGACCCGCGCACCCGCATCGTGGTTGGCGGGCTGCTGATGCCGATCGTCTGGGCGCTGGCGATGACCTGGACGCTCGCCGACCAACGGCTGCTGCGCGCGCTGGCGGTGCTGGCCGGCACGACCGTGCTCGGCTTCGGACTCGCCGCGATGCGGGGCGTGGCATGAGCGCGGCCAAGTCGGAGCGGCCGCGCGGCTGGCCGCTGTCGCCCGCCATCGTGCGCGCGGTGCTGAGCGGCCACGGCCTGCTCGGCCTCGCCTTCGCCGCGATCATCTACCTAGTCTGCCTCAGCGGCACGCTTGCGGTCTTCGTCCACGATCTCGAGCGCTGGGAGCAGCCCACCGCACCCCGAATCGAGCGACTGGACGATGTCGCGCTGGACCGCGCCGTACAGGGCGCACGCGAGACCGCTCCTGCGGACGCCATGCTGTTCGTCTCGATTCCGAAGCCCGATGAGCCGGGCGCCGGCATCGTCGCCTACACGCCCAGTTTCGAGCGCGAATGGTCGATCGCGACCGACGGCACGCTGGTGGAGCATCTCGCTCCGTTTGCCGCCTTTGTCATGGACCTCCACATCGCGCTGCACCTGCCGCGCACCTGGGGGGAGTTCATCGTCGGGCTCGCCGGCGTGGCGCTGCTGTCGTCGCTGGTGTCGGGCCTGCTCGCCCATCCGCGCGTGTTCAAGGACGCCTTCCACCTGCGCCTCGGCGGCTCGCGGCGTCTACAGGAGGCGGATCTCCACAACCGCCTCGGCATCTGGGCGCTTCCCTTCCACGTCACCATCGCACTCACCGGCGCGCTGCTCGGGCTCAGCACGATCATCGTCGGCGTTCTCGCGCTGCTGCTCTACCGCGGCGACACCGCGCGCGTGTACAACCTGTTCCTCACCCCACCGCCGCCGGTGAACGCGGCGGCGGCTCCGCTGCCGCCGATCGGCGCGGTGCTGGCGGAAGCGCGCCGTCGCGCGCCCGGTGCGGTGCCGCACCTGCTCACCATCGAACGTGCCGGTAGGGCGGACGCGCGCTTTACCGTCTCCTCGGAGCGCGAGCGCCTGCTGGTGGCCCAGGACACGACGGTGTTCGACGCCGCCGGCCGTGTGGTGAAGGACGATCATCCGCGCGACCTGTCGGTCGGCACCCGCATCCTCGGCGGCGTCGGCCAGCTCCATTTCGGTTGGTTCGGCGGGGTGCCGGTGCGGATCGCCTATGGGCTGCTCGGGCTCGCCCTGTGCGTGGTCACCTCCAGCGGCGTCACCGTCTGGCTGGCGCGGCGGCGCGACAAGGGCCGTGCCGTCCCGCAATGGGAGCGTCTGTGGACGGCGGTGGCCTGGGGGCAGCCGCTCATCGTTGCGCTCGTCGCGCTGCTTGCGCTGGCGGGCGGCGGCGCGGTGCTGGTGTGGGCGTGGGTGGCCGCGACGATCGTGCTGCTGGTCGCCGCGGGCATCTCGGGCGTTCCGGCGATGGCGGCGGCCCGGGCGCTCAGGCTGGCGCTCGGCGCGACCATGGTGCTGGTGGCGCTCGTTCACGCCATCCGGTTCCCGCCCGAGGTGACCGGGATGGTGGTGGATGTGGTGGTGCTGGCCGGCGGCGCCTGGCTGGCGTGGCGCAACAGGCAGCCGTTCGCCGCGGTCACCGGAACGGCCGCCCCCGAGCGATCCGGCGCCGCCGCCTGATCATATCCGCCGGCCGAACCTTCAGTTCGGAATGCGGTCCAGGTCGGGGACGTAGTGCGCGGTAACCATCGCGGCGACATCGTCGGCGGAGACGCCGGGCGCGAGTTCGATCAGGCGGAACGGCGACCGGTGGTCGGCGCGCTCAAATACGCAATGGCCGGTGATGATCATGTCCACCACGTCCAGTCCGGTCAGCGGCAATGTGCATTCGGGGATGAACTTCGGGCTGCCGTCCTTGGCGGCGAGGTCCATCACAACGATGATCCTCTTCACGCCGGCGACGAGATCCATCGCGCCGCCCATGCCCTTCACCATCTTGCCGGGAATGGTCCAGTTGGCGAGGTCGCCCGCCTCGGACACCTCCATGGCGCCCAGTACCGCCACGTCGATATGCCCGCCCCGGATCATCGCGAAGCTGTCGGCCGAGGAGAAGAAGCTGGACGAGGGCAGCGCCGTCACCGTCTGCTTGCCCGCGTTGATCAGGTCTGCGTCCTCTTCGCCCTCATAGGGGAACGGGCCGATGCCCAGCATGCCGTTCTCGGACTGGAGCGTCACCTCCATGCCCTCGGGCACGTGGTTCGCCACCAGCGTCGGGATGCCGATGCCCAGGTTGACGTAATAGCCATCGCGGAGTTCGCGGGCCGCGCGGGCCGCCATCTCGTCGCGGGTCCACACCATCATGCCGTCTCCCGCGGGCGCACCGTGCGCTGTTCGATCTTCTTGTCATAGGGTGCGCCAAGCACCAGCCGGTCGACGTAGATGCCTGGGAGGTGGATCGCATCGCCGTCCAGCGTGCCGACCGGCACGATCTCCTCCACCTCGGCGACGCAGATCCGCCCGGCGGTGGCGGCGGGGTGGTTGAAGTTGCGCGCGGTCTTGCGGAACACCAGGTTCCCCGCCTCGTCCGCGCGCCAGCCCTTCACGATCGACAGGTCGGCAACGATGCCGCGCTCCAGGATATACTCCTGGCCGTCGAACACCCTCACGTCCTTGCCCTCGGCCACCAGCGTGCCGACCCCCGTCTTCGTGTAGAAGCCCGGGATGCCGGCGCCGCCCGCCCGCAGCCGTTCGGCCAGCGTGCCCTGGGGGGAGAATTCCACCTCCAGTTCGCCGGCGAGATACTGGCGCTCGAACTCCTTGTTCTCGCCGACATAGGAGGAGATCATCTTGGCCACTTGCCGCGTGCGCAGCAGCTTGCCGATCCCCTCATTGTCGATGCCGGCATTGTTGCTGGCGAAGGTGAGGCCGGTCACGCCCGAGGCCTGGATTGCGTCCAGCAGCCGCTCGGGAATGCCGCACAGGCCGAAGCCGCCGGCAGCGATGGTCATGCCGTCGCGCAACAGGCCGTCGAGCGCGGCGGTCGCATCCGGATAGAGCTTGCGGGCCAAGTGGGAACTCCCGTGGTGACGTGCGCGGACCCTACGGAGTCGATCCCATTGCTTCCAATGATTGTTCGTTTACCTTATCGATAAGACACGCTGATGAAACGGCTTGCCCTCTATCATTTCGAGACTCTGCTCGCGATCGACCGCTTGGGAACGTTCGCGGCCGCCGCAGCGCATCTGAACACCACCCAGCCCGCGATCTCGGCCCGCGTGCGTGAGCTCGAGACCCAGCTGGGCACGGCGCTCTTCCAGCGCCGGGGGCGGCGCATGGTGCTGACGGCGCAGGGCCGCCGGTTGGTTCGCGAGGGCGAGCCTTTGTGGTCGGCGCTGGAGAGGATGCTGGTCGAGATCGGCGACGCCACTTCGGATCACGGCGTCGTGCGCATCGGTAGCGGCGAGATCGTGGCGGCGAGCTGCCTGCCCGGGTTCCTGACGGCCATCAAGCGTGACCTGCCCGGCGTGCTGCTGGAAGTGACGGTGGACCTGACCGCGCGGATGCTGGAGCAGCTGCTAGCCGGCGAGAGCGACCTGGTCTTCCTGGCGGGACCGGTCGCCAGCCCGGGGATCGTCACCCGGTCGATCGGAGCCGTGCGGCCGCACTGGCTGGCAGCCCCGGAGGTGCTCGAGCGGATGACCCGTGAAAAGGGCTGGATGCCGCCGCTCTGGTCGCTCCCCGGTCATTCGCCGCTGTATCGCGCCATGACGGCCTCGCTGGAGCGCGCCGGACTGGACCGGCAGGACGTGAACACCTGCAACAACGTGCGCGCGCTGATCGAGATCATCGTCGGCGGCGGAGGGCTTGCGCTGCTGCCCGACACGATGACGGGCGCGGCGAGGGACGGGCGCCTGCTGTGCGAGGTGCCGATCGGTCCGGTCGATCCGATCATCTTCCAGGCCGCCGTGCGTGCGGGCGAAAGCGACCGGACCGTGCTGAAGCTGTTCGAGCGGACCGGAACGCTGACGATCTGATCTCTCGCCACCGCGATGCGATGCTCACGAGAGGGGCGTCGCGATCCCTGCGGTGGCGAGCTCCTTGAGTGGCACGGCCGCATCGGCAAGCGCCGCCGGATCGATCTCCGCACGCGCCGCCACCAGCGCGCGGCCCTGCACATAGTCCTTCATCGTGTTGACGCAGTCGAGCGCGACCAGCCTCGGCCCGCGGTAATAGGCGACGGTGAAGGCGCGGCTCGCCGGATCGCCCCGCACGACCTCGCGGTCGTGACCGAGAGAAAGGCCGACTGTCTGGAGCTTCAGGTCATATTGGTTGGACCAGAACCAGGGCACCGCATCATAGGGCTCGGCCACGCCGGTGAGCGCCTTGGCGACCGTGGTCGCCTGATCGTTGGCGTTCTGCACCGATTCGAGGCGGAGCGTCGCGCCGTCGGCATACGGATTCGGGTGGGCGGCACAATCTCCGATCGCCCAGACGTCGGGCAGCGAGGTGCGGCAGAGCGAGTCCACCGCCACCCCGTTGCCGCCCTCGGCTCCCGCCGCGATCAGCGGCTCTACCGCGGGCACGATGCCGATGCCAGCGATCACCATCTCGCAGGGCAGCACCTCGTTGTCGGCCAGTCGTACGCCGCAGGCGGCGCCGTCGCGCTCCTCGATGCAGGCCACGTTCGCGCCCAGCCGGATGTCGACACCGTGGGCGCGGTGCTCGGCCTCGTAGAAACGCGACAAGGCAGGGCCGGCGACGCGGGCCAGCACGCGGTTCTGCGCCTCCAGCACCGTCACCTGCTTGCTGAACTTGGTCAGCACCGCCGCTGCTTCCAGCCCGATATAGCCGCCGCCGATCACCACCACGCGGGTCACCTGCGGCAGCTCGGCGAGCAGCCGGTCGATGTCCGCGCGGGTGCGCACCGAATGTACGCCGGCCAGGTCATGGCCGGAGCAGGACAGCCGGCGTGGGCGCCCCCCGGTGGCCCAGATCAGGGTGCCGTAGCCGATCGCCTTGCCACCCTGGACCGACAGCTGCCTGGTGATCGGATCAACCGCGCTGACCCGCCGGCCGGGCAGCATGGCGACCTGCCGATCCGCCCAGAAGCTCGCCGGACGGATCAGCAGCCGTTCGAAAGCCTTGTCGCCGGCGAGATAGTCCTTGGAAAGCGGCGGGCGTTCATAGGGCAGTTCCGGCTCGTCGCCGATCACCGCCATCGTTCCCTCGAACTTGCGCTGGCGCAGCGCGATCGCCGCCTGGGCGCCGCCATGGCCCGCACCCACGATCACCACATCGAAACGGTCGGTCACTCCGCATCAGCCTCCACATTGCCGTCCTCGTCGGTGACAAACTCGGTCGCGCCCCCGCGCATTCCGCCGCCGCGGCGACAGCGATCCCCCGCGAGCGCGTTCCTGCCCGTCGCTCGACGTGACGACCTGGAACGTGGCGACCTTGTTGAGCATGAGACTAGGTTTGAGCAAGAGACTAGGCACCGCCAGATGGGCGCGTGCCAGGCCTCCTGCCTCTTGGCGGAGAGGGTGTACCTTCAACCAGGGTTCCGCGCGTGTTCAAGCCACTTCGCTGACGGCCCGGGAGCCCGGTACAGCTCTAGCCGAAGGACGAGTTTCAGCGTTGATGCGTTCGCGCGCGCTCGTATCCGAGCGGGACTATCCGCATGCAAGTTGGGCATGAAAGTGGGCGTGCCGCGCGGATCAGTCGAGTGGTGCCTCAACGGCGGAGCGGGTACACCTCAGGCGCTGGCTGCAGCCCCCCTGTTGCGCGCGACGAGCCCGCTACCGCTCAGGGCGCCTGAAGGATGTGCTGGTGGTCTCCCGGTCGCTGGCAGGTCATCTATCCCAGCCGCTAAACGCTCCATCCAGCCGCCCGCGGAACTGCGGCCTTCCCCGTTTCTCTGTCTTTCCCTGTCGGTTTAGAGGAGCAGCGCTCGGAACAGGTTGGGGAAACCGCACTGCTTGAACACCGTGCAGCGCAGCCAGCGCACCGACTCTTTCGGCAACGTCTACTGATGGCGGCGGATTCGACCGGCGTGCCGGCCGCATCCGCCTTCATTAGAAAGCGTGACGCATGCCGATCACGAAGTTGCGTCCCCGAAGAGGTGACTGATCTTTGACGAACGAGGTGTGGACGAAGGCGAGTTCATTCAGCAGGTTGGTGCCACGAACATAGAGCTCGACCGCCTTGGCTCGACCGAGGTCGAAGCGATAGCTGAGCGTCGCGTTGAGCATGTCGTAACCGGCGGTGCGCGTCTCATACAACGCGATCTTGTCCTGCTCGAAGGTATGGTAATATTCCACGTCCCCCGACAGCGAGCCGGCGGCATGCTCATAGCGTGCGCCAAGCCGTCCCGGAGGAATGCGGGGCAGATTGTCGTTCTCGCTCTTCAGCTTCGCGTCGACGTAGTCGCCAAACACGGTGACGCGCGATGCGGGCGTGAGCTGGTAGCTCACCTGCCCGTCGATGCCGGCGAAGCGCGCGTCGGCGGCGGTGTAGACCAGGAAGTTGTGCGGTACGCCGGTCTCGTTTTCGGTCTCGATCAGCCGCGCGAAGACATAGTCGCTGACATCCTGGTAGAACAGGCCGATCTCGAACCCCAGTGCGCCACCCGTCTTGCGGAACGTCAGGTTGACCGCATCGGTGGACTCCAGGATGTCCTCCGCCGACACGCCTCGGTTCTCGAATCCCTCAACCTCGGCCACCAGGCCGAGTTCGTAGCTGTTGGTCGCCAGGTTGTTGCCACGGGCGTACAGCTCGCGCACGCTTGGCGCGCGTTCGGTATGCGCGAGCGACAAGGCAAGCGCGTAACCCTGTCCCACGTTCAAGGTGGCGCCCAATGATGCCGAAAAGGGATTGTGCCGGACGGTGGGATTGCGCTCGCGAAACGCCGCGACATCCTCGGCTTCCAAGATGGTTCGCCAATCGGCACCATACCATTCGACGAAGAGGGCAGCGAGTTCGGGACCGATCGTCTCCCGCCAGTTCGGCACGCCCACGTCGATGCGACGCCAGTCCTGGCGCACCGCTGCCTCGATATCGAACGCGCCGAACGAGCGGCGTTCGGTCAGGAAGATGCCGACATTCTCCGACTGATAGTCGGGACTGCCGTCCAGGCCGTAAGCGCCGTCGGGAAACGGGCGGTGCAGGTTGTTGACGTTGATGCCGCTGAACGTGCCGTCAGTATACTGGATGCCCGCCGTGCCGGTGAAGCCCAGGATCGGCTTGTGCGTCAATTCGATGCGCCCGTCCCAGACTTCGTTGGTGAAGCGGGAGAAGAGAAGCTCGCCATCCATCTCGTCATGCGCATAGTCGGTATAGGAGCCGCGCAGGCGGACATGCTCGAAGCCCGGCAGCAGATCGTCATAGTCGGCGCGCAGATCGACGCGGTCGCTTTTCAGACGGATGAAGGCCGTATGGCTGTCGGATCCGCCAAACGGATCCTCGAACCCGCCATGCGCTTCGCAATGCAGGTCGAGACCATGGGTGTGGCAGACGCCGTTGATGTGGCTGTGGCCGGGCAGGCCATACTCGCTTTCCATGCGCGTGAAGGTGGCGCCGAAATAGCCCTTCGACGTGATCCACGACGCGCCGACACTGTAGCTGGTGCTCTCGGCAAAGGAGTCGCGCAGCTTGTCAGACCCGTAGGCATCCGGCACGTCGTAATCCTCGGCGCGCCGCCGGGCGCCTTCGGCATGGACCGCGAACTGGCCGATGCCGGCGGTGACCCGGCCGACGACGGTCTTCTCCTCGTTGCCGGTGCCGAAACGCACCTCGGTCGCGCTGGTGATCCCGCCCACAGGCACCGCCTTGGGCACCTTGCTGTCGATCAGGTTGATCGCGCCATTGGTGGCGTTGCCGCCATAGCGGATCGCCGCCGGCCCGCGCTGGATCTCGATGGCGTCGAGCAGCAGCGGATCGGTGGTGATTGCGTGATCGGGGGAAATCGACGAGACGTCAAACAGGTTGGCGCCGTCGGTCAACACCTCGATGCGGGGCAAAGTCTGGCCGCGGATGACCGGCCGCGATGCACCACCACCGAAGTTATCGAGATGGACCCCCGGTAGCCCGGCCAGCGTCTCGCCCAGGCCACCCTGACGGCGATGCGCAAGTTCCTCGCCGGCTAGAACCTGCACCGGCAGCACGGTGCTTTCCTCCTGGAGCGAACGACCGGTTACGATGATATCGCTCGTGCGGGCGCGCCCGCGTTCGTCGCGCTCCACCTCTTCACGTTCGGAGGCCGCTTCTTGGCTCCACGCGATGCCTGGCACGCCCATGGTCAAGACGGTTGCAGCCGCAAAAACGGTGGTGCGCGAGCGCTTCTTCGCAATCAAGACACTTCCCCCATCCCAGGAGCAAGGCTCGTTGGATATGCTATATCATCTAGTCAAGAGTTATGCGATGGGTTGGTGGCGCGACGTAAGAACCGCCGAGGCCCTCGACGGGCCGAGGTCGCGCTCCGCGTCCGCTCGCTGAGCTTAGCGATCGGCTGAATCCCGCTCTTGGTGCATTCCAGTTTTCGGTCGTTTGGAACATCCGTTGATTAGGTCAGTGCGATCGTAGCGCCGCAGGCCGGCCTAAATGGATGGTTGAACCAAAGACGAGTGAGCACCGCTTGAATGGTGTAACATATCATGCTTATGGGCGCGCCGGTCGACAGCGTAGATCGCGCGTCGGTTCGGATTGGGGGACGACATGACGGACGCTTGCGGGCGTAGGGGTTTCGGTGGGCGCGGGCGATGGGTCTTGGCGTCGGTTGCAGCGGCAGCGATCATGGCGTCGATGCCGGCGTACGCGCAGGTGGTTGGCGCCCGTGCGGACGACGACATCGTGGTCACGGGAACGTTGCCGGACACTCAGCTCGACACGGAGAGCGAAGTCGGGTCGCGTAGCGGCCTTTCCAATCGCGAGATTCCGGCGACGCTGACCGTTATCGATCAGGCGGCCCTGCTTGAGCGCGGCGCGCGCACGACGGTGGATGCGCTCAACGCGGTGCCCGGCGTGGTCTCGGCATCGCTGCCCAGCATCCCGGGCGTCACCTCGATCCGCGGATTCACCGGCGATGCGGTCTCCCAGCTGTTTGACGGCGTGCGGCAACCGTTCATGCGCGTGTTCGACAGCTGGAGCTTCGAACGGGTGGAGGTGCTGAAGGGGCCGGCGTCGATCCTCTATGGCGAGGGCGCGCTGGCCGGTGCGATCAACTTCGTGCCCAAGCGGCCGGTGATCGGCAAGCAGTTCGGTTCCGGCCTGGCGAGCTACGGTAGCTTCGACACGCTGCGTCTCGCCGGCGACGTCAACCAGCCGCTGGGCGAGCGCGCTTCAGTGCGCGGTTACGCGAGCTACAGCCGATCGTCCGGCTATGTCGACGACACCGACAGCGAGCTGTTCGCGGGCACGCTCGCCGTCAAGGGCGAGCTGACCCATGGGCTGGTCGCCGACCTGGCCGTCGACGTGACCACCGACGATGCCTCCAGCGCCTATTGGGGCACGCCGCTGGTGCCACGCGAGGTCGCCCGCGATCCCACCGATCTTGTGCGGTCGCCCAATGGCTACGTCATCGACCGTTCGCTGCGGCGGACCAACTACGAGTTCGAGAACAGCTCCACCCGCTCGCGCACCGTCTGGGCGCGCAGCAACATCGCCTGGCAGATCAGCGAGAACGTCCGGCTGGTCAACCAGCTCGACTTCTACGACGCCATCCGGCGCTGGCGCGACTCCGAGCGGTACAGCTACATTCCCGAGAGCGGGATGCTCCGGCGCGACATCACGCGGATCGACCACGACAACGACATCGTCACCGAACGGTTCTTCGCCTCGGTTGACACGTCGATCCTCGGCCTGCGCAGCCGCTCGACGATCGGCGTTGAGTATAGCGACTTCAACTTCGAGAACCCGCGCAGCTTCGGCACCGCCGCACCCGCAGCGCTGCGTGATCCGGTACGCGGCCTCTTCCCCGATCTTTCCGCCATCGAGAACTTCGCGGGTGCCGGCAACCGCACGGTGTTCAGAACGGGGATCGTCACCAAGGCGGTGTTCGCCGAGGAGGCGCTCAACCTCACGCCGGACCTGCTGCTCGTCGGCGGGCTGCGCTTCGACGACATCGAACTGAAACGGCGGGTCACCGATCTCAACGCGAACACAAATCAGACGTTTGGGCAAGACTATCACCCATTCTCCTGGCGGGCGGGCGTGGTCTATGGCGTTGCCGAAGGCGTCGAACTCTACGGCCAGTACAACCGCGCCAGCCTATCGATCGCCAGCCTCGCGCTGATCGGACTCGCCGACACGCGCTTCCGCCTGTCCACAGGCGAAACCGCTGAGGGCGGCGTCAAGGCCACGTTGTTCGATCGCCGGCTGACGCTCACCGCCGCGGGCTATTGGATCCGCCAGAACAATATCGTCACGCGTGATCCGAACAATGCCGCCATCTCGATCCAGGGGGGCCGCCAATCCTCCCGCGGTGGCGAGGGATCGGCGTCGCTGGCCATTGCCGACGCGCTGCGCATCGACGCCGGTTATGCCTATACCGACGCGCGTTACGACGTGCTGCGCGAGGCCGGCGGCAATCGTGCCGGCAACCGTCCGCCCTTCGTGTCGGATCACGTCGGCAACCTGTTCGCGATCTGGCGCCGGCCGGGCGACGGCCCGTCGATCAGCGCGGGCCTGCGGGCGGCTTCCAGCTACTTCACGGACACCGCCAACACGATCCGCGTGCGCGGCTATGCCGTCGCCGACGCCTCGGTGGGCTATCGCCTGGGCGGGTTCGACCTCGACCTGCGCGTGCGCAACCTGACCGACAGCTTCTATGCCACCTGGCGCGGCGGATCGGTCACCCAGCTGATGATCGCGCCCCCGCGCAGCGTCGATCTGACGCTGACGGGTCGTTTCTGATGGAAAGGCCACAAGCCATGCTGGAAGCGGTGGAGGTGTCGAAGCGGTTCGGCACCAACCTGGCGCTCGACGCCGTGTCGATCCGGGTCGATCCGGGCGACATCTATTGCCTGCTGGGTGCCAATGGCGCGGGCAAGACGACGCTGATCAACCTGTTCCTGGCGTTTCACAAGCCAACGGCGGGCAGCGTGCGGATCAACGGCCACGACGTCGCCGACCATGCGCTCGAGTCCAAGCGCGACATCGCCTACATCCCCGAGACGGTGATGCTCTACGGCATGCTGTCGGGCGTCGAGAACCTCGACTATTTCGCGGCGCTGGCCACCGGCGAGCGGCTTTCCCGCACCCGCCTTCTGGAACTGCTCGGCGAGGCAGGCCTGCCATCGGACGCGCCCGACCGCCGGGTCTCGGACTATTCGAAGGGCATGCGCCAGAAGGTCGGCATCGCCATCGCGCTCGCCAAGAACGCCCGCGCGCTGCTGCTGGACGAGCCGACCTCGGGGCTGGACCCGTCCGCGGCCAACGAATTCTCCATGCTGCTCGGCCAGGCGCGCGACCGCGGCGTGGCGGTGCTCACCACCACGCACGACCTGTTCCACGCCAAACAGACCGGCACGCGCATCGGCATCATGAAGCGCGGACACCTCGTCGCCGAGATGCGTAGCGAGGATGTGAGCCACACTGACCTGGAGGCGCTCTACCTCCAGCACATGCGGAGCTGACGATGCTGCGGCTGATCGCCAGCAAGGACCTGCGTGAGTTCCTCCGCGACGGGCGGCTGCCCTGGGCGGGCGGCCTGATCGTGCTGCTGCTGCTGACGGCCGCGGCGGTGGGCTGGGTGCAGCAGACCGCGGTCCAGGCGGAGCGCGTCTCCGGCCAGGCACTCGACTATCAGGCTTGGGTCAACCAGGGGTCCCGGCATCCCCATACCGCCGCCGACCAGGGCATGAACGTGTTCAAGCCCGAGCCGCCGCTCGCCATCTTCGACACGGGCGTGGAGCCCTATGTCGGCTCGACCATCTGGCTCCAGTCGCACTCGCAGGGCGAGGTGAAGTTCCGCCCCGCGCAGGACGCGACCGGCCTGCAGCGGTTCGGCTCGCTCACCCCGGCCTGGGTCCTCCAGGTGCTGGTGCCTTTGCTGGTCATCATCCTGGGGTTCAGCGCCTTCGCCAGCGAGCGGGAAGGCGGCACGCTGCGCCAGCTGCTCAGCATCGGCGTGTCGCGGCGGCGGCTCTTGTGGGGGAAGGCGCTGGCACTTGGGGCAAGCGTCGGCCTGCTGCTGCTGTCGGGTGCGGCGCTGGTCGGCGGCCTGGCGCTGGTGACGGCGCCGGCCGGGACCGCCGGCGATGTCGCCGCCCGGCTGGCGGGGCTGGCCCTCGGCTACGGCCTATATCTGGGCGCGGTGATCTTCTTGGTTCTGGCGGTGTCCGCGATCTGCCGCACCTCACGGGTGGCGCTGTTCTCGCTGCTCGCGATCTGGATCGTTGGCGTGCTGATCGCGCCCAAGGCGATCTCCGACATGGCCGTTGCCCTTCACCCCACCCCTTCGCGGATCGACTTCGCCAAGGCGGTGCGCGACGAGGAGAACGCCACCTCGCGCAAGGTGTGGCTCAAGAACTTCGGCGTCGAGACGCGGTGGGATCCGCGCGTGCCGCTGAGCAAATGGGGCATCGCGCTGCGAGTGACCGACCACAACGGCTATCGCGTCTACGATCGCCAGTTCGGCGCTTTGTGGGATACGTTCGAGCGGCAGCAGCGCTTGCAGGAATGGGCGGGTCTCCTCGCGCCAGTGGTGGCGATGCGCAGCCTGTCGATGGCGCTGTCGGGCACCGACTTCAGCCAGCACCGCGACTTTTCTGAAGCTGCGGAGCGTCAGCGGCGGATCATCCAGGAGGTAGTGTCGGAGGATCTGATCAAGAACGCCGATCCGCTCGGCGACCGGCACTTCAGCTACCGCGCCAGTCCGACGCTCTGGGCCAAGGTGCCGGAGTTCCACTATCCGCTGCCGCGGATCGGCTTTGCGCTGTCCCATCACTGGCCCAGCCTGGTCGTGCTTGCCGCAAGCTTCCTGCTGGCGATGGCGCTCGCTTTGGTCGCCGTGTCCCGCCGCCTGCGCGTCTGAGAGGTGACGATGAACAGAATGCGCACCCTGCGGATGGTGGTCCGCCACGAGCTCAGGGCATTAATCGCCGATCGCTCGCTGGCGCTCGTCTGCGCGCTGCTGATCGCGCTGATCGGCTACGCCTTCTACAACGGCCTTACCGCGACGGAGAACCGCGACCGGACCGTAGCGTCGGTGCTCGACGCCGAGCGGAAGGCGGTCGAGGCCAATGTGCAGACGCTGCACCGGATCGAGACGGGGCAGCAACGGCCGGGTCCGTTCGCCAACCCGGCCAATCCGGCCACGATCGGCGGCGGCGGCGCGGGCCGTTATGCGGTGATCCCCACCAGCGGTCTTGCGCCGGTGGCGATCGGCCAGGGGGACATGATCCCCAATTATTATGCGATCGGCTACGGCAGCAAGGTCAGCTTCATGTATGACAGCGAGATCGAGAGTCCGTGGAACCTCCTCAACGGGCATTTCGATCTCGCCTTCCTGATCGTCTTCCTGCTGCCGCTGCTGGTGTTCGCGCTCAGCTACAACCTGCTGTCCAGCGAGCGCGAAGCCGGAACGCTGCGGATGCTGCTCTCGCAACCGCTGGACCTTGCGACTTTGCTGACCGGCAAGGTCGCGGTGCGCGCGACCGCGGTGATCGGCATCGCCGCGATCCTGCCGGTAATCCTGCTGCTGATCTTCCGGCCCGAGGCACGCGGTGCCGAGCAGATCGCCGGCGTCGCCTTGTGGATGGGGCTGGTCGCCGTCTATGGCCTGTTCTGGTTCGCGCTGGCCTTCCTGATCAACAGCCTGGGCCGCTCGTCGGCCTTCAACGCGCTCAGCCTGATCGCCTGCTGGACGCTGATCGTGCTGGTCGCGCCGGTGCTGCTGAACCTGGCGGTGGGCATGGCCGAGCCGGCACCCTCGCGTACCGAGCTGACCAACCGCACCCTCGCGATCAAGGCGGAGAACCTGCGCAGCTACGACAAGCTGTTCCACGGCGACTACAACTACGTCGCCAAGCCAGACGCACTGTTGGCGAAGAACGGTCGGATCGAGATGCCGCCGCGCGCCCGCGCGACCTTCCTGGCCGATCGCGACATGGATGCGAAGATCGACGACCTGCTGAAGCGCTTCGACGACCAGTTGCGCGCCCAGCAGCGTCTCATCGACCGGCTCGGTCCCATCTCCCCGGCGGTGATCGCCTATGAGGGCTTCTCGTCCCTGGCGGGCAACAGCTCTCGACGGTATCTCGCCTTCAAGGCGCAGGTGGACGCCTTTCATGACCATTGGCGCGCCTATTTCGTGCCGCGTATCCTGGGCGGGCGGGCGATGGGGGAAGCGGAGCTGAGGAGCCTGCCGCGCTGGACCTGGCGCGAACTGCCCGCGGGCGAGACCAGGGCCGATACCCGCTGGCGCATCGGCCTGCTCCTCACGCTCACCGCCGCGCTGCTCGTCGCCGGCGTGCTCCGGCTGCGACGTTACTCGATCGCCTGATCTGCTCAGAAATCCGCAGCGAGGTACAACAGGGCTCGCCGCTTGTCGGTGAGCCCGTAGCTGTTGCTCCCCACCACGTTCCACGCGAATGTGTCGGTGATGTTGGCGATCTGGAACCGCAGCATCGCCGGCGCCCGGGCGAGTTTGAAGCGGTAGCGCATGCCGATGTCGACCAGCGTGTAGCCGGGCACGAACACGGTGTTCTCGCGCGAAGCTGCGCGCCGGCCGAAGTTGGCGACCGCACCGTCGATCGAGAAGCCCGGAAGGAACGCCGGTCGCCATTCCGCATTGGCGCGCAGCACCCGCGCGGGCTGGTTGAGCGGGATTTCGCCGACCCGGCCGAGCTCGACGCCCTGTCCCGTCACGCGCGGCCGCATCAGCACCGCGCCCGCGATCAGGCTGACGCTGTCGACCGGATTGCCGGCGAGGCTCAGTTCGGCGCCGCGGTGGCGGACGTCGCCGAGGATCGCGAAGACGTTCCGCTCGTCGGTGTTGAAATAGGGTTTGCGGATGTCGAACACGCCCGCGACCAGCTTCATCCGGTCGTTCAACGCCCAGCGCACGCCCGCATCGGCCTGGCTGGTGCGGATCGCGGGCAGCGCCTCGTTGCGGTTGGCGGCGTTGACCGGGGCGATGCCGCTCTCTTCCAGCCCGCGGGTGTAGCCGGCGTAGAGCGCCACCCGGTCGGAGAGGAAGCCCGCGGCCGAGGCGTTGAACAGCCACGGCCGATCGCGCCGCTCCGCGTTGGGCACGCCGCCGGGAAGGTCGATGGTCTTGCGATAATCGGTGCGCTGCACCCCGACGCTCAGCTCGCCGACATTGCGCCAGCGCCCCTCATAGGCGATCCCGAACGTGCTCTGACGCACGCGGTCCTGCGTCCGTTCGCCGAAGAGGAAGCCAGGCTCGGCAACGGGCACCTGGTCGCCAAGCCGCCGGGGCCCGAGATCGATCGCAGCGGTGCCGCCGCCATACAGGCTGTCGAGCCGGCGCGCGCGGACGGACGCGTGCAGCGTGTGCAGCCGCGGCCCTTCGACGAGGCTGCGGCTCACCCGCAACTCCCCGCTGGTCGAGGCGTAACGCTGGCCGGGATCGGCCGAGACACGCTCGGTGGTGATGCCGTCGCGGGTCGTGCCGACGAACAGCTCGGCGAAGTTCTGCTCGTTGACGAAGATCGACCGGAACGCACCGGCCGAGAGCGCCCAGCTGTCGCCGATCCGCGCCTTGACGATCGCGCCAGCATTGATGCTGCGGCTGTCCTTGGCCGCCCAGTCCTGGCCGAAATAGCGCCGGCGGGGCGCCTCGGGCGGAACATAGTCGCCGCCGGCGATCACCGTGGGCGCGACCTGCTCGTCCTTGCCGATCGTCATCGACCAGAAGGGGATGACCTCCACCCGGTCGCTCGGCCGCCAGCGGGGGATCACGGCGAAGCGGCCGTAGTGCGCGTCCGAGCCGTCGTAATATTCCTCATGCGCATAGGAGACGCCGAGCGCCACGCCCAGCCGCTTGCCGCTGATCGGCAGCTGCGCATCGACTTCGACGGTCGGCGCGCCATAGGCGAAACTGCCCGCGACGACGCTGACCAGCGGCTTCTCGCCGACCCGGCGCAGGCGATAGTCGACGATGCCGGTAGGGGCGGGGAAGGGGTATCCCTGCGCGCTCAGCCCGACACGGATGATGGAGCTTTCCACCAGCCGCGTCGCCAGCGATCCCTGACGGTCGATATAGACGCCTTCCAGCCGCACGTTGCCCGCGGTTACGGGCGAGAAGCCGCGCACCTGGCTGGGCGAATAGAGCCCGATGGTCTCGTTACCGACCGACGAGCCGAAGGCGTCCTCCGCTGCGGTGACAGCATTGTCGGTGGCACGCTGTGCGTGAGCCGTCCCGCAGAGCATGGTTGAGGCGAGCATGCAGGCGAAGAAGCGCATGTCAAATCACCGTCGAGCGGCGATCAACTGTAGCGCCGCCGACAGGCCAGGACCGTTCGATTTGCACACCTTCATTGTCCCCCCCCCGAGCTAACAACGCGCTTTAATGTTATATTATCCCATTGCAAGCTTTCGGCCTCTCCCGCCGCGCCCCGCGGCGATCGGCTCGATGCCGCGGCGTGCCACAAGCGCTGCGTGCTGTCGCCGATCCGCGGGGCTGCCAATTCGTCGAGGTACGGGCGGCTTCGTCCGTCAAGCTGAACGCGCGCGGACAGGGCGAAAGCGGCATCCTCTATCGCCGCCGGAGCGGGGCCGGCGGCCCGTTCGCCATGCCCGCTTGCCAACGGCAGGTCGACTGGCGAAGCTGCGCTCCATGCGTCGCCGTACCTTCCTTGCCGCTTTGCCTGCCGCCGCCGCGGCCCCCGCCTTCGCTGCGCAGCAGGGAGCCGCCGCACCCGAGCAGGGCACCGCCGGCCCGGGGCAGGGTGGGGCGCCCCAGCCTGCGACCGCCGATGCCGCGCCGCTGCCGAAGCGGTGGGCGGCCGGCGAGGACCGGTTCCTCCGCCCCGACGTGCATGCCGGGGATCGCCCGGTGGGCGCGAGCTTTGCCTCGCGGACCGCGGTCTATGGCCTCAGCGGAGCAGCGGGGACCGCGCATCCGCTGGCGACGCAGGCCGGCATCGACATCCTGCGCCGCGGCGGATCGGCGGTGGACGCCGCGATCGCGATCAACGCGTGCCTGGGCCTGCTGGAGCCGACCTCCAGCGGCATCGGCGGCGACGTTTATGCGATGATCTGGGATCCGGCGCAGCGCAAGGTGGTGGGTCTGGCCGGCTCGGGCGCCTCGCCGCGCGGGCTGTCGCTGGAGACCGCGCGGTCCAGGGCGAAAAACGGCGCGCTGCCGCCGCTGGGCGCGGTCACTGTGTCGGTGCCCGGCGCGGTGGACGGCTGGTGGACGCTGCACCAGCGCTACGGCAAGCTGCCGTGGGCGGCGCTGTTCGAGCCCGCGATCGCGATGGCCGAGGCGGGCACGCCGGTGCCGGACATGATCGCCTACTACATCCGCCGCAGCATGGCGAACTTCCGGCGGCCGGGGAACGGCATCGAGGACCCGAGCAATGCGCTGCGCACCTGGGGCATGGCGGACGGCCGCGGGCCGGCGGCGGGGCAGGTGTTCCGCAACCCGGACCTGGCGCGCACCTATCGCCTGATCGCGGCGGGCGGGCGCGACGCCTTCTACACGGGCGAGATCGCACAAACGATCGACCGCTATTTCCGCCGGATCGGCGGCTGGCTGCGCGCCGCGGACCTCGCCGCGCATCGCTCCGAATGGATCGAGCCGCACCGCACCGACTATCGCGGCGTCACCGTTCATGCGCTGGGCGCGAACACGCAGGGCATCGCGACGCTGCAGATGATGAACATGCTGGAGCGCTTCGACCTGGGCGACGCTGGCTTCCAGTCGCCCTTGTCGATCCATCTTCAGGCGGAGGCCAAGCGGCTGGCCTATGAGGACCGCGCGCGCTTCTACGCCGACCCGCACTTCGCCAAGGTGCCGGTCGAGTGGCTGATCTCCAAGGATTACGCCGCGGAGCGGGCGAAGCTGATCCGGCCTGACCGCATCCTCTCGCCCGTCCATCCCGGCCAGGCGCCCAGCCGTGGCGACACCACCTATTTCTCCTGTGCCGATGCGCAGGGCATGATGGTCTCGATGATCCAGTCCAACTTCCGCGGCATGGGATCGGGGCTGGTGGCCGACGGACTGGGCTTCATGTTCCAGGACCGCGGCCAGCTTTTTAGCCTGCGCGACGGCCACCCCAATATTTACGCGCCGGGCAAGCGGCCGTTCCAGACGATCATTCCCGGCTTCGCCACCCGCGGCGACCAGCCATGGATGAGCTTTGGCGTGATGGGCGGGGACATGCAGCCACAGGGACAGGCGCAGATCCTGATCAACCGCATCGACTATGGCCTGGAGATCCAGGCCGCGGGCGATGCGCCGCGTTGGCATCACGAGGGCTCGTCTCAGTCGATGGGCGAGGACGCGCCGGGGCTCGGGGCGACCGGGTTGCTGCGGCTGGAGAGCGGCGTGCCGCTGGCGACGCGCGCGCGGCTGGCCGAGATCGGTTGGCGGATCGGCGACCCGGACGGCGGCTTCGGCCGCTACGAATGCGTGGAGCACCGGATGGACGGCGCGACCCGCGTCTATGCTGCGGCGAGCGAGATGCGCGCGGACGGCTGCGCGCTCGCTTACTGACCGATTGTGGTGCGCCGGCCACACCCGGCCGGCCGATGTGCCGGCCCCGGCTGACATGCGCCCGGCATCTGGTGCATAGCGGCGGCGTCCAACGGATCGCCACCATTATGTCGACATCTTGCAGCCAGCTCGAACAGGATCACCGCCACCATGAAGCCGGCGAGAGGGCAACCACGCTGGTGCTCGCCCTTACCGTGGTCACCATGGTCGCGGAGATCGCCGCCGGCTGGTGGACGGGTTCGATGGCTCTGCTGGCGGACGGCTGGCACATGGGGATGCATGCTGCGGCGATGGGGGTGGCGCTGTTCGCCTATCGCTTCGCGCGCCGGCATCGCGCGTCCGGGCGGTTCGCGTTCGGGGCGGGCAAGGCGGCGGACCTGGGCGCCTTCGCCAATGCGGTGATGCTGGCGGTGGTGGCGGTGCTGGTGGCGGGCGAATCGGTGGAGAAGCTGGTCGCTCCTGGTCCGATCGCGTTTAATGCAGCGATGACGGTGGCGGCGATCGGCCTGGCGGTCAACCTGCTGAGCGCCTGGCTGCTGCGCGAGCAGCCGCATGCGCATGGCTGCGGGCACGTCCACGACAACAATCGCGAGGCCGCCTATGTTCATGTGCTGGCCGATGCGCTCACCAGCGCGCTGGCGATCGCGGCGCTGTTCTGCGGCCGGCGCTACGGACTCGTCTGGCTCGATCCGCTGGTGGGGCTGCTGGGTGCGGCGGTGATCCTGCGCTGGGCCTATGCGCTGGTCCGCAAAGCCGCCGCGGTGCTTCTCGACGCGACGCCGGACGAGGTGGCCGATCGGATCGGCGGCATTGTCGCCCGCCATGGCGACGAGTTGCGCGATCTGCATGTCTGGCCGATCTCCGCCGGCCGCTACGCCGCGACGGTGAGCGTCCTGGGCGAGGCGGACCTTTACCGTGGCGAGATCCTCGCACTGCCTGCGATCGCGCATCTGACGCTGGAGCGCGCGGGTGGGCGCGAGCCTGTCCGTGCCTCCTGCGGCCACGATCACCATCACCACCACCACAGTCACTGAGCATGTCTCACAGACCTGCGTTTTAGGCGTTGACAACACATGCACACACGTTCATATAAGCACTTGTTCATGTGTTGGCATCAATGACTCCTGACCAGGGCAATGAGCTGGCGGAAACGTTCCGGCTGCTCGGGGAGCCCAACCGGCTTCGGCTGGTTGCGGCCTGCCTCGATCGGCCGAGGACGGTGGGCGAGCTGACGGAGGAGATCGGCATCAGCCAGTCGCTGGTGTCGCATCACCTTCGGCTGCTGCGCGCGGCGCGACTGCTCCGGCAGACGCGCTCCGGGCGCAACGTCCTGTACGACCTGCCCGACTGCCACGTCGCGACCATGCTGACCAACATGATGGAACACGTCACCGAACCCGATCACGACCATCCCGGAGAAGACCAATGACCGTTACCGTCGACATGGTGAAGTGCGCCTGCGCCGATTGCGTCTGCGTCGTCAGCACCAGCAACGCCGTGCAGGCCGAAGGCCGCATCTTCTGCGGCGACGCCTGCGCCTCGCACCACGAGGGCAAGGCCGGCTGCGACCACGCCGGCTGCGCCTGCCACGGCTAAGCTCTTCGCCGGGCGGTTGAGCGTGGCTCAGCCGCCCGGTTCGGCGATCGCCGTCATCACCAGCATCAGCGCGACCCCGGCGAGCACGCCCAAGGTCGTGCGCAAGCGGCCGTCGCGGGCCAGGCTCCGCGGCACCAGTTCGCAGGCGCCGATGTAGAGGAACACGCCGCCGAACACGGCCATCAGCGGGGCCAGCACCCAGGCCTCCAGCCGAATCAACAGGCCGGCCACCACACCGGTGATCGGCGCCAGACCGTTCGCAACCAGCCAGCGCAAGGCGGTGCGTTGATGGCTGGCGGCCAGCGCCAGGCTCACCGTGTTCATCCCATCCGCGACATCGTGGGTCAGCACCGCCACTGCGACCACGCCGCCGATCTCCGGCGCGATCTGGAACGCCAGGCCCATTGCCAGCCCGTCCAGAAAGCTGTGCAGCGTCAGGCTTGCCGGGCCGAGATGCACCTGCCAGCCCGTGCTTCGTCGGGCGCTTGCCAGCAACCGGGTCAACAGCAAATAGCCCGTGAAGCCCAGGGCCGCGCAGGTCAGCACCGCACGGTGCGAGTAGCTGCGCTCACCGAACTCGAGCGATTCGGGAAGCAGGTCGAAGAAGGCAACGCCGAGCACCACGCCGGCCGCGATCGCCAGCAGGAGTGTCAGGCGCCCGGCCATGCGCAGCGCCAGCACGCCGCCCAGCACGGTCGCAAGGCTGGCCGCGATTCCGAAGCCGAGTGGCATCCACCAGGCGTTCATTCCGCGTCCGTCTCGCTGGCCGGCAGCGCCGTGACACCGTTCGCCGGCGCGGCCTTGCCGTCGCGTACATAGGTGTCGAACCAGCGATCGAGTTCGCCCCGCGCGTCAGCCATGTCGGCCAGCAGGTCGTGCCCGCCACCCTCATATACCTTCAGCCGATAGGATCGCTTGAGCCCCTGTAGGGCCTGCGCCATCCGCAGCGCCTCGTCCGGCGCGACGCGTGGATCGTCGCCGCCTTGCAGCAACAGGATGGGGGTGGGCGCCAGACGCTCCGGCCAGCGGATCGCCGAACGGCGGGCAAGCGCGCCTTCCTGGTCACGGGCGTAGCCGGCGATGACATCGGGGTAGACGAAGCGGTCGAACTCGGCGCGTCGCGGGGCGGTGACGAGATCGGTCGGCCCGCCGACGATCGCCGCCGCCTTGAGCCGCGTCGTTCGCGCGAGCACGCCATAGCTGACCATCCCGCCTCGGCTGAACCCCCAGAGTCCCACCCTTTGCGGATCGGCACCGGGCAGGCGATCGACCAGCTTGAGCAATGCTAGCACGTCGGCGATGTCGCCTTCGCCGAAGCTCGGCTTGCCCTCGCTCCCCATTTCGCCACGATAGGCGGTCGCGAGCACGATATAGCCTCGCTCGGCCAGACGGTGGAACTCGAGCACTTCGGGGACGATGATGCGGCCCCATCGCGCCACCCCGCCATGCGCGTAGAGGATCACCGGGTGAGGCCCCGGTGAGGGCGGCGCCACCATGATGCCGCGGATCAGCAGTCCGTCACTGCGATAGCCGATCCGGCTGGCGGTGACGGTTCGGCCAGATTGATAGCGGCTGTAGTCCGCGTCGGAGACCAGCGTGTCATAGCGGCGCGCCGCCGCATCGCCGTCCGGCAGCTCGCGAACGAATGCCAGCCACTCGGCACGCGTGTCATAGGCCAGGCGAAGCGGTTCACGGATCTCGAACGGAGGCGCCGCAGCGGTGGTCACTGGCGGCGCAGGTGCGGCGGCGGCGATGCAAAGGGCGGCGGCAAGCGCGATCACGACTTTCGACACGGTGGCGCCAGATCCCTCTTCAGCCTCGGAAGCCCTTTGGCAGGCGTGTCGCGACGTTACAACATACCGTGAGTGCAAGGTTTTGCTGTTGCGACGCGTCTGTTCCGATGGAGACCAGCGAACCGTGTCGTTGGCATCCCTCCACTCGTGGGAAGATGGCGGCGCCGGCCGAGACTCACATCCGCTGCGGGAAGAGTAAGGTCTCCGATTGGCTAAGGATGATGTTGGGACGGTACGCGGTCAAGATCGCCCAGGCTGATGGGATCACCGGTAAGTTTAACGCTCATCACGAGAACAGGGTTCTGGTGGTAGCAGATGAGGCGGTGCGCAGCATCGGCAGCAGGGCTGATGCCATTATCAAGGATATGATTACGAGTCCGGTCATGCAGATCGAGGAAAGGGGCGCGATCAGAAGGAAGTTAGCAACTTCATCGGACTTGCCATGCTTTGCAACGATTCCCGCGTGGTCCGTGCGACCGTTGATGAGCGTCGCTATCTTGTTCTCAAGTGCGGGGAAGGCAACATCCGGGACCAGAAGTTCCTTTTCGAGATGGATCGTGGGCACCTCGATGGCCATCGCGAGAGCAGGCCAGCGTAAGCAACTACAATTCAACGGAAGGTGGCGGAGAGGGTGGGATTCGAACCCACGTTACGGTTCCCCGTAAACCGCATTTCGAGTGCGGCGCGATCGACCACTCTGCCACCTCTCCGCGAGGTCATGTGCGGGCGAACCCGCGGCCGAGCGGGCGCCCTTAGACTGGAAGCGACCGGCCGCGCAACCCTTGCTTGTGCAACGGCGCGGACGCACTAGATCATTCGCGTGATGAGTGAGCTTCTTCCCGACCAGACTGATGCCGGCGTGCCGGAGGCGCCGCCGATCGCCCATGCCGATTTCTCGATCGGCGACGTGGTGCGCCACCGCATGTTCGACTTCCGCGGCGTGGTGTTCGACGTCGATCCCGTCTTCAACAACTCCGACGAATGGTATGAGGCGATCCCCGCCGCGATCCGCCCGCGCAAGGACCAGCCCTTCTACCACCTGCTCGCCGAGAATGCCGAATCGAGCTATGTCGCCTATGTCAGCCAGCAGAATCTGGTGCCCGACGACAGCGACGAGCCGGTGGAGCATCCCGCCATCGCCGGCATGTTCAGCGAGTACGTCGACGGGCGGTACAATCTGCGCCAATCCTACCGGCATTGAGCGCCGATCGGCCGCTGGGAGGTTGACAGGGGAGGGCGCCTGCCTTAGCTGCGCCCTTCCTCCTGCCGGGGCCACCCCGAGCGGGCACAAGCATTTGGAAAGTGTTCGAGCCATGTTCGCAGTCGTGCGCACGGGCGGCAAGCAGTATCGCGTCGCCGCCGGAGACAAGATCGTCGTCGACAAGATCGACGGCGAGGCCGGTGCGTCGGTGACGCTGGGCGACGTGCTCGTCGCCGGCGAGGGCGCCGAGCTGCGCTCCACCGACGGCCTCACCGTTGCTGCCGAGATCATCGCGCAGGCGAAGGGCGAGAAGGTGATCGTCTTCAAAAAGCGCCGCCGTCACAATTATCGCCGCCGCAACGGCCATCGCCAGCAGCACACGATCCTCAAGATCACGTCGATCGGCGCGTAACGGCTCGGGCGAGGGAGACTTAAGATGGCACATAAGAAGGCAGGCGGTTCTTCGCGCAACGGTCGTGATTCGGCCGGTCGTCGCCTGGGCGTCAAGAAGGCGGGCGGCCAGGCCTGCATCGCGGGCAACATCCTGGTGCGCCAGCGCGGGACCAAGGTGTATCCGGGCCGCAACGTCGGCATCGGCAAGGACCACACCCTGTTCGCGCTCACCGACGGTCAGGTCGTCTTCCATGACGGCAAGCTCGGCCGCAAATTCGTCTCGGTGGACATGATTCAGGCCGCGGCCGAGTAATCGGGCGACCACACGGGTCGCCCACCAGGGTGACCCGGGCCTGTTCAGGCCAACCAACAAGGGAGGCGGGTCACCCCGGCTCCCTTTTTCTTTGCTCCCTCAGCTCGCGGGCCGATGCCTGCAACGGTGAGGTGGAGCATGTTCGCACGCACGAAGCGGCTGACGCTGCGGCCCGGCTGGCCCGAGGAGGCGGAGGCGTTGCGCGACGCGATCGCGCACGAGGCCGTCGTGATGCGCCTCGCCCGTGCGCCCTGGCCCTATGCGCTCGAGCATGCGGCGGACTTCCTGTCGCGTGATCGTGGCGCGGAGGAGGCGACCTTCCTGATCTTCGCACATGATGATCCCGCGCCGCGCCTGGTCGGCGGCATCGGGCTGGAGCACGCGGGTGCGGGCAAGGCGACGCTCGGCTATTGGCTCACCCCGTCCGCCTGGGGGCGCGGCTATGCCGGCGAGGCGGCGGCGATGATGCTGGAGATCGCACGCCACGCGTTCGGCATCGCGCGGGTCGAGGCCACCCACCACCTCGACAACCCCGCCTCGCGCCGCGTGCTGGAGAAGCTCGGCTTCGTCGAGGTCCGTCGCGAATCGCAGATGTCGCTGGCGCAGGGCAGGGCGGTGCCGTGCGCGGTAATGGCGCGCGCGCTGGCCTGAGCCGGCAGCGGCTTCGCCATTGTGTTTCCGAACATTTCCTCCGAAGGCCCAAGGCGATGTCCGTCACCCCGCTCCCCGTCCGCCGCCGCCTGTCCCCCGAGGAATCGCGTGAGGCGGCGCTGGAGGCGGCGCGCGCGTTGCTGGTGGAGGTGGGCCCGCAGGCGGTGACGCTCAAGGCGGTTGCCGGGCGGATCGGGCGGACGCATGCCAACCTGCTCCATCATTTCGGCTCCGCGGAAGGCCTACAGAAGGCGCTGATCGCCAAGATGGCCTCCAGCATCGTCGGCACGATCAAGGCGGCGGTGTTCCGTTCGCGCGAGGTGCAGGATCCCGCCGAGGTGGTGGACCTCACCTTCGACGCGTTCGGCAAGAACGGCGCCGGCGCGCTCGCCAGCTGGATGATCCTGTCGGGCAATGAGGATGCGCTCGATCCCATCCTCACCGCGATCCACGACCTGGTCGAGGAACTGGCGCAGGAGCACAAGAACGACGTGCCGATCCATGAGGAAACGCTGCAACTGGTGCTGATGGCGCTCGGCGACGCGCTGCTCGGTGCCCCCATGGCCCGCGCGCTCGGGCTGCCGCGCGATCGCGCGCGGGAGTTGGCAAGGCAGATGCTGCTGGCGGATCGGACGGGGAGCTGATCCTTCAAGCTTGAGCACCTCCCCGGCGAACGCCGGGGCCCAGTTGCGGGCGGCCCGGTCCTGGGCCCCGGCGTTCGCCGGGGAGGCGACCCAAATTCCAGCAGGGCCGAACCTCACCCCGCCAGCTGATGCACGTACACCTCGTTGTGCGCGATCCGCCCGCCCGCCATCAGCACCAGGTCGAACCCGCGCAGCCGCCCGCCGTCGGCAACCTCGCAATACCAGCGCCCGCAGAAGCCGCCGGGGATCGGCCACACCTCGTCGGGCGTGTAGGTCATCGCCGGGGTCGCCGCGAACAGCCCGGTCAGGTACGCCCGCAGCGCGTCATGCCCGGTGATCCCGCCCGCGGTCTGCGGATCGTGATAGGTGCAGTCGGGCGCGTAGAATTCCAGCAGCGCGGGCACGTCCTTGGCGGTCCAGGCGGCGAGCCAGTCGGCGTTGAAGCGCTCGATCTCCATCGCGTCAGCCCCCCAGCACCCGCGCGACATGCGCGGGTTCGCCAAGTACCCGCGCGATGTGCGCGGACTCGAACGTCTCCGCCGGCACCATCTCCGGACCCGCAAGCGTGGCGACGCCGTGCATGCCCAGGGTCGGATCGACCGCGCTGCCCTCGTGAAAGCGCCGCCGCCGGTCGCGCGCGACCTCGCCAAACTCCATGTCCAGCCCCGCCTGCATCTCCGCCGCGATGCGCAGCCGGCGCATCCGCTCGGCGCGCTCCTCGGCATAGGGGCCGAAGTCGGGCGCCTGGCCCGCGGGCGTCGCCAGCAATATGTCGCTGACCAGCCGCACGTCGCGATAGGTGATCGACAGGCCGAGGCCGAGGATCGGATCGTTCCATCCCGCCGCATCGCCCACCAGTACCGCGCCCGCCGCAAAGGGCCGCTCGGCCGCGGAGCAGTTGTTGTAATAAGCGAACAGCGGCCCCGCGGGTACGCCGCTCGCGATCCGGTCGTTATGCGGTGCCGATCGCATGCGGAACGCGTCGAGGAAGCGCGCCGGCCCCTCGGCGCCCGCGAACCGCGTCTTCTCCGCCAGCGACCAGCCGCCATAGATGCGCACCCGCCCGGCGCCCTGAGGAAAGGCGAGAAAGGCGAAATCGTCCTCCGTGCCGATCGCCTGGCGCGTCTCGTCCCAGCCCTCGACGTCGTCGACCAGCAGCCCGGCGAACCAGTGATGCGGCTTGTCCTGTTGGAGGGTCAGGCCGGCGGCACGGCGCACGCCCGACTGGCGCCCCTCCGCGCCGACCACCAGCGCCGCGCGGGCGACGTGCTGTGCGCCCTCATGGCGGTAGGTGACCTGCG
Organism: Sphingomonas sp.; assembly: GCF_042096255.1. Lineage (GTDB taxonomy): Bacteria > Pseudomonadota > Alphaproteobacteria > Sphingomonadales > Sphingomonadaceae > Sphingomonas. The sequence goes on from NZ_JBELLZ010000002.1 coordinate 43,671, forward strand.
GCGTGGCGGAGAGGTCGATCGCCTCCACCTCCACCCCGCGTAGCGCGGTCGCGCCGGCGGCGACCGCCTGGTCGAACAGGGTCTGGCAATGGACCGGATGGCGGATGCACAGCGGCCCCGGCACCTCGGGCGCGAACATCCCCAACGGCAGCGCCGCCGCCTCCGCCGCACCCGGATCGCGCGTCTCGTCATAGGTGACATGGCTGGTCAGATGATGCCCGCCCGCCGCGAGCAGCGCGTCGTACAGGCCCAGCCGCTTCGTCTCGGTGACGCCCCAGGGCGCGATCCACTCGCCGCGCACCCGATCCTCATAGGCGGTGGATTTCTCCAGCAGCAGCACCGATCGGCCCGCCCGCGCCAGCACAGCCGCCAACGCCGACCCACCGATCCCGCCGCCCACGACGATCACGTCATATGCGTGCCTGCCCATCGCGCTCTCCTCGCGTCGCCGGCTTCTAAGTCGATCGACTGACTTGGGGTAGGCGCGGGGGTGCGGGGAAGTCAATCGGGCGGTTCGCACGGCCGGACGGCCACCAAGATCCTCCCCCTCCGGGGGAGGAAGCGCGAATGCGCGAGGAGAGGGAGGACGGCGGCACCCCCGCGGCAATCACACCGCTTCCGCCCCACCCGGCACATTCGTGCCTTCTCCCAGTGGCGGGGGAGGATCGCGATTGCAAGTTGGCAGCTTTCAAACACGAAAGCGGCCGCTGCACGCTAGGAAGATCGAGCGGCAAGCCTTCCGGCACCACGCCGCTGTCCTACAAGACCCCGATGTGATATCCTGCCGGCGCTCTTTGAACCGTCGATCATCCAGCACACGCCGAGCCCTCGCGCCCGCGTCGAAGCGACTTACACCCGTATTTGTCTCCCATCTGCGCGAAGTTCGTGAAGTTCCGCCAGCCGCGGCAAAGCCGCCCTTCGACTGCCTGCCAAGGCAGGCGCTCAGGACAGGCTGTGTCGGACGCCGCCGGAGCGGCGCCGGCCGGGCGGACGCCGGGTCGCTTTAGCTGGGCTAAAGCGTTAGGCGTCTCGCCATGCACTTCCTCGATCAAGCCAAAATCTACGTCTCCTCCGGCGCCGGCGGGCCCGGCGCGGTCAGCTTCCGTCGCGAAAAATTCATCGAATATGGCGGGCCGGACGGCGGCAACGGCGGCAAGGGCGGCGACATCATCTTCGAGGCGGTGGCCGGGCTCAACACGCTGATCGACTTCCGCTACACCCAGCATTTTCGCGCGCCGCGCGGCTCGGGCGGCTCGGGCTCCAACCGAACCGGCGGCGGCGGCGACGATCGCGTCATCCAGGTGCCGGTCGGCACGCAGGTGCTGGACGAGGACCGCGAGACCGTGCTGCTCGATTTCACCCGCGTCGGCCAGCGCGAGGTGTTCCTGCGCGGCGGCGACGGCGGGCGCGGCAATGCCAGCTACAAAACCTCCACCAACCGCGCGCCGCGCCAGCACGGCACCGGTTGGCCGGGCGCCGAGGCGTGGGTGTGGCTGCGGCTGAAGTTGCTCGCCGATGCCGGGCTGGTCGGCCTGCCCAATGCGGGCAAGTCCACCTTCATCAACGCGGTCACCAACGCGCAGGCCAAGGTGGGTGCCTATGCCTTCACCACCACCCGCCCGCAGCTGGGCGTGGTGCGGCACAAGATGCAGGAGTTCGTCGTCGCCGACATCCCCGGCCTGATTGAGGGCGCCGCGGAAGGCGCCGGCATCGGCGACCGCTTCCTCGGCCATATCGAGCGCTGCCGCGTGCTGCTCCACCTCGTCGACGCCAATGACGCGGACGTGGCGCGCAGCTACGAGATCGTCCGCGACGAGCTGGCGAACTACGGTGCCGGGCTGGACGAGAAGCCGGTCGTCGTCGCGCTCAACAAGATCGACACGCTCGACGACGAGCTGATCGCGGCGCTCTCCGCCGAGCTGGAGGAGGCGAGCGGCGCCCCGGTGATCCCGCTCTCCGGCGCCAGCGGCACCGGCGTCGACTGGGTGCTCGACCAGTTGCTGGAGGCGATCGGCCCGCGCGAGGCCGCGTCGGACGAGGCGTTCGGCGAAGCTGAGGACGCGATCGAATGGTCGCCGCTGGGCGAGGGGCGGTAGACTCTCCGTTCGTGCTGAGCGAAGTCGAAGCACATTCCCCCACGCCGGGGCTTGGCCTTCGACCTCGCTCAGGCCGAACGTACGTTACCGCAAATCGGGCGGAGTCGCCTCCGCGCGCAGCATGGCGACCGCCTCGGCCAAAGTCACGACCTGCTGCTGCTGCTCGCCCAGCCGGCGGATCGCGACCTTGCCTTCCTCCGCCTCGCGCTTGCCGACCACCAGCAGCGCCGGCACCTTGGCCAGCGAGTGCTCGCGCACCTTGTAATTGATCTTCTCGTTGCGAAGATCGCTCTCCACGCGCAGCCCCGCACGGCGCAGCTCGGCCACCACCTGCCCGGCATAGTCATCCGCATCGGAGACGATCGTCGCCACCACCGCCTGCACCGGCGCCAGCCACAGCGGCAGCTTCCCCGCGAAATGCTCGATCAGGATGCCGATGAACCGCTCGAACGATCCCAGGATCGCGCGGTGCAACATGATCGGGCGGTGGCGCTCGCCATCCTCGCCGACGTACGACGCGTCGAGCCGCTCGGGCAGCACCGTGTCGGTCTGGATCGTGCCGACCTGCCACGTCCGCCCGATCGCGTCGGTCAGGTGGAACTCCAGCTTGGGCGCGTAGAAGGCGCCTTCGCCCTCCAGCTCCTCCCAGCCGAACGCGTCGGTGTTGCGCCCCGTTGCCGCCACCGCATCGCGCAGCGACTGTTCGGACCAGTCCCACATCTCTTCGCTGCCGAACCGCTTTTCCGGCCGCAGCGCCAGCTTGATCGCATAGCGGTCGAAGCCCAGATCCTGATACACCGCATCGAGCAGGTCGATGAACTTCGCCACCTCCTCGACCAGTTGGTCCTCGCGCACGAAGATGTGCGCATCGTCTTGGGTGAACTGGCGCACGCGCATGATGCCGTGGAGCGCGCCATGCGGCTCGTTGCGGTGGCAGCAGCCGAACTCCGCCATGCGGATCGGCAGGTCGCGATAGCTCTTGATGCCCTGGCGGAAGATCAGCACGTGCGCCGGGCAGTTCATCGGCTTCAGCGCCATCCAGTCCGCGTCCTGCGACACCACCGGGCCTTCATCTTCGACGTTCGGCACCTCGTCCGGGATCACGAACATGTTCTCGCGATACTTGCCCCAATGGCCGGATTTCTCCCACTGGCGCGCATCCATCACCTGCGGGGTCTTCACCTCGGCATAGCCGCCCGCGTCCAGCCGGCGGCGCATGTACGCCTCCAGCTCGCGCCAGATCATATAGCCCTTCGGGTGCCAGAAGACGCTGCCGTGCGCCTCGGCCTGGAGGTGGAACAGGTCCATCTCCTGGCCCAGCCGGCGATGGTCGCGCTTGGCGGCCTCCTCCAGCATGTGGAGGTGCGCGTCGAGCTGCTTCTTGCTGAGCCAGCCGGTGCCGTAGACGCGGCTCAGCATCGCATTCTTCTGGTCGCCGCGCCAATAGGCGCCCGAGACGCGGGTCAGCTTGAACGCCTGCGGATCGAGCCGGCCGGTGGAGGGCATGTGCGGGCCGCGGCACATGTCCAGCCACTGGCCCTGGCGATAGATGGTCAGCTCCTCGCCATCCGGCAGCTCCGCCGCCCACTCGGCCTTGAAGGTCTCGCCCTGCCGCTTCCACGTCTCGATCAATTGCTCGCGCGACCACACCTCGCGCACGAACGGCTCGTTCTTCGCGATGATGCGCCGCATCTCCGCCTCGATCGCGGGCAGGTCGTCCTCGGTGAACGGTCGCTCCTTGGGTGCGAAATCGTAGTAGAAGCCGTCCTCGGTCGCCGGGCCGAAGGTGATCTGCGTGCCGGGAAACAGATGCTGCACCGCTTCCGCCATGACGTGCGCGAAATCGTGGCGGGCGAGTTCCAGCGCGTCCTTCTCGTCCTTGCTCGTCACCAGCGCCAGCTGCGCGTCGCCGGTGAACGGGCGCGACAGGTCGCGCAGTTCACCATCCACCCGCGCGGCGATCGCCGCCTTGGCGAGGCCGGGGCCGATCGCCGCGGCGACATCCGCCGGGGTCGACCCTTGCGGCATCTCCCGCACCGAGCCGTCGGGAAGCGTGATCGAGAACATGTCCATGATGAATCCTGCCTTCAGGGGCGGCGCTTAGGCGAGCGCGGGCGATACGGGAAGGCGCCCGGCGGAGAGGGAAGCAGGTGAGGGGCGCCGACTCACCCGTTCCGGGCGGCCGCGCCGAAGCTAGGCGCGCCGCCCGCGGCTAGTCTGGGGGACGGCGCGGCGGATCATGCGCGCGATATAGCGAAATCGCAGGCGCGATACCACCTGTAGTCAGCAACGGGAAAGCGACCCTCTGTTAGAGCCTGTACCAGCATGAACCCTTTGCCTGCCATCACCCAAGACCAGATGATCCTCTTCGCCGTGGTGGCGGGTGCCTTCGCGCTGCTCGCGGTGCTCCGCCGCATCCCGGTGATCGGCACGATCGTCTCGGTCGCCAGCTGGATCGCGCTCGCCGGCGCGCTCGCGGTGTTGCTGGGCCAGCGCGAGAAGTTCGATCCCGTCGTCGGCCAGATCGCGGCGATGCTGAACCTGTCGGACGATCAGAAGGTGGTCGGCGAGGTGACCCGCGTGCCGATGTCGCGCGACGGCCACTTCTGGGTGCGCGCCACCATCAACGGGGTCGAGCGGCGGATGCTGGTCGATTCGGGCGCCACCGTCACCGCGCTGTCGCAGGCGACCGCGGCGGCGGCGGGCATCGACGCCAAGCCCTCGCCCTTCCCGATGCTGATCCGCACCGCCAACGGCACGATCAGCGCCGAAACCGGCGACCTTCAGGAGTTGCGCATGGGCAACATCGTCGCGCGCGACCTCGCGGTGGTGGTCTCGCCCGCCTTCGGCAACGCCGACATCCTCGGCATGAACTTCCTGTCGCGACTGAAGAGCTGGCGCGTGGAGGGGCGCACGCTGATTCTGGTGCCGAACCACCCGCAGTCGGTGGACTGAGTGGCGGCGCGCTCACCACCGTCGTCGCCGCCCCGGTCCCATCATCCCCGCTTTCGCAGGGATGACAATTAGGGAGGGGCCAACGATACCTTCTCCGGCTACGCCACCCCGAAGCGCCTCCCCGGCGAACGCCGGGGCCCAGTTGCGAGCGGCCCGATACTGGACCCCGGCGTTCGCCGGGGCGGCGTGCCAGGCAGGGCTGGATCCGCTCCGAACTGCGATCCCTCCGGCCCGACCCTCATCCCACGTCACCCCGGACCTGATCCGGGGTCCCGCTACCTCTCGCCACCGAGGAAGCGGCATATCGGCGCAGACCTGACTTGAGCTTCGCCGCGGGTGACCCGAACGGCCAGTAATGGGCGTTTGCAGCCCTTCTGCTGTTTCGCTTCCGAGCAATCTTCACTGTCCTACAAGCGAGCCGAGTGCTATGACTATGTCTCGGCTCTTTCCAGCGTCCAGACCCTTACGACTTGCTGGATCGGGCAAGCAGGGTGCGCGTGCGCCTGGCTCTCGGGAACATCGCTCCGACTCCTGCCCGCAACGTCCCCGCCACCGCCGACGGTGTAAAGTTAGTGTCAACTTCCGCACGATCCGCCCACGCCCGATCGCGGGCTCGCCCGGTCAGGCCACCCCGAACGGCACCACCCGGTTCGCCTGCGTATGCCCGATCTCCGCGCGTCCGAGATACGGCACTCCCATGTCCCGGCACCAGCGCGCGATCATCACCTCCAGCGTCTCGCCCCAAGGCGGATCATTCTCCTGCACCGCAGTCACCGCGCCCAGCCGCACCCCCGCCAGCCCCTTGAGCTGCGTCGCATTGGCCATGGTGAAGAGCAGCCGATCCAGATTGTACATCGGCTCGGACACCTCCTCGATCATCAGCACATGGTCGGCGAGGTCGGGCAGCCAGGGCGTGCCGATCAGTGATCCGAGAATGGCGAGGTTGAACGCCGCCGCGGGCGCGCCGCCGAGGCTCGGCTCAAGCCCCGCCCGCTCCCCCCGCGTCAGCCAGCCGAGCGAGCGCGCCACCGTCCGGTCGCCGCCATCGCGGCGGATATCGGTCGCCATCGGCCCGTGCGCGACCCGCCCGATCCGCCGCGCGTAGAGCGCCGCCAGCAGGAACCCCATGTCCGAATAGCCGAGGTAGGCCTTGTCGCGCGCCGCCGAACCGAGCCGCGGCATCGCCTCCGCGAGGATCCGGTTGGAGCCATAGCCGCCACGCGCGAACCAGATCGCGCCGAACGCGGGGTCGTTGGCGAACTCCAGGAAGGCAGCGGCGCGGCGCGCGTCCGGGCCGGCGAAATGCCCCTCGGCCTCGAAGCATTGCGGGTGGAACACCAGCTCCACCTCGGGATAGGCGAGCGCGGCGAAGGCGGAGAGCGGCGCCACCACCTCCGGGTTGAGCGTGTTCGCCGGCGCGACGATCCCGATCTTCAACGCGTGTCCCCGCTTGCCCGTGCCGTTCGCAGCCGCGATAGCGCCGGGCCATGCACGACGGCAACATCGCAGGGCAGCGCTTCTTTCTGGTGGGTATCGGCGGATCGGGGATGATGCCGCTGGCGATGATCCTCGCGGCGCGCGGCGCGCGCGTCGAGGGATCGGATCGCGGGCTCGACCAGGGTCGCGTGCCCGCCAAGTTTGACGCGCTCCGCGCGCTGGGCATCGCGCTCCACCCGCAGGACGGCAGCGGCATCGTCTCGGCCGATCAGCTGGTGGTCGCCTCCGCCGCAGTCGAGGCTATGGTGGCGGACATCGTCGCCGCCGAAATGCTCGGCTGCAAGCGGATGACCCGCGCCGAGCTCAACGCCGTCCTGTTCAACGCCAGCCGGCTGCCGATCGGCGTCGCCGGCACCAGCGGCAAGTCCACCGTCACCGGCATGATCGCCGCCATCCTCCAGGCCACCGGCCGCGACCCCAGTGTGATGAACGGCGCGGTGATGAAGGACTTCGCCACCACCGACCGCCCCTTCGCCAGCGCGCTGGTCGGGCAGGGCGACGCCTATGTCAGCGAGGTGGACGAGAGCGACGGCTCGATCGCGCTCTACGCGCCCCGTATCGCAGTGCTCAACAACGTCAGCCTGGACCACAAAGCGCTCGATGAGCTCAACGCGTTGTTCGGCGCCTTCATCGGCAAGGCGACGCACGCTGTGGTCAACCTCGACAATCCCGATGCCGCCACGCTGGCAATGGCATTACCCGCGGACCGGGTGCTCGGTTTCGCCATCGATCGCGAGGCGCGGCTGCGCGCGACCGGCCTCGTCGAGGAGCCGTTCGCCATCGCTTTCGACCTTGCGGTGGACGGCACGCGGGCAGGCAGCGTCCGGCTGGCGGTGCCGGGCCGCCACAATGTGTCCAACGCGCTCGCCGCGATCGGCGCTGCGGTCGCCGCCGGCGTGCCGGTGGCGGAGGCGACCGCGGCGCTGTCGCACTTCTCCGGCCTCAAGCGTCGCTTCGAGCTGGTCGGCGAAGCCGCAGGCGTGTCGGTGATCGACGATTTCGGGCACAATCCCGACAAAATCGCGGCGACGCTCGATACCTTGCGTGCCGCGCCCGGCCGCCTGCGCTTGCTGTTCCAACCGCACGGCTATGGCCCGCTGAAGCATATGCGCGCCGAACTGGTCGCCACCTTCGCGGCGCGGCTCGGGCAGGACGATCTGCTGGTGTTGCCCGATCCGGTCTACCAGGGCGGCACGGTCACGCGCGAAGTGACCAGCGCCGACATCGTCCGCGATCTCACCGTCGCCGGCAGCCCGGCGCTGCACATTCCCGATCGCGAGGCGGCTGCCGCCCACCTCGTTTCCATCGCGGCACCTGGCGATCGGATCGTCGTGATGGGCGCACGCGATGACACCTTGTCGCTGCTGGCGCTGCGGATCGTCGACGATCTCGCCGCAAGGGGGGCGACTTTCGACGAATGACGTGGCAAGGGAGCGCCGCCTCGGAATTGCACGAAAGAGCCGCGATGATCCGCCGCCTGTTCCTCGACCATCCCGCTGCGGTGGGCGAGACCTATGTAGAGCATTTCGGGGTGGCGACGCGCTTCGGCGTGCGGATGATCGCAGGCGGGGTCGGCGCGGTGGTCCACGGTGTCCTGCCGTTCGCGTTCAAGACAACGGGAAGCCGGACGATCGACCGGCTTCACGCCGAGATGGTCGCCAAGCGCCGCGCTGTCCGGGAAGCGCAGGCTCAGCTGAAGACGGTCGAATATATCATCTGAAGCGCGTCAGGCGGCGCCGAGGTACACCAGGCCCAGGATGAAGGCCGGGATTACGGTCCAGAACACCAGGTTGACCAGCACGAAGGTGCGGATGAGCGCGCTCAGGCGACCGAGCGAATAGGCGCCCTTCAACTGCTTGTAGATGTGGACGATCGGGATGAACGTGGCCGCGGAGATCAGCAGCCACGGCCGCACGCCCACCGCGCTCAACACCGCCAGCACGATCGTCAGCAGCGACATGAAGCTGAGTGAATAGGTCACGAAGATCGCGTGGTCGTACAGCGCGAAGCGGCGGCTGAACGGGAACAGCAGCCACAGCAGCGGCACCGACAGCGGGATCAGCGCCCAGCTGTACTTGTAGGCGCCGGTCTTCAGCTTGTAGAAGACCAGATCCGGGTTCTTCTTGGCGTGTTCGATGGCGGCGCCGAACCAACCGCTGCTGCCTTCGGTATCGGGTGTCGCTGCCGCGCTCGGCAACATCTGCTCGATCCGTGCCAGATCGGCGATGCTCTTGCTGCTGCGATCGATCCGTTGAGAAAGGCGTGTGACCCGCTCCGGGTCCTTCTCGGCGTCCGCTTGTTCCCGCGCGAGGCGTTGCCGCAGTTCGGCAAGTTGCGCCTGCTCGCGGCGGCGGTTCTCGACCACTTTCGCCCGGACGTCGATCAGGCTTTCCGAGACACCCGGCTTCATGAAGTCGGTGGAGAATTTCTTGCCGGGCAGATTGGCGACGATCGCGAACATCAGGAAGACGGAGAACAGGAAGATCGCCAGCGGCGACACGAACTTGGCGCGCTCGCCGGCCGCGTAGCGGCGGGTCAGCTCGCCCGGCCGGAACACCAGCAGCGGCAGCGTGCGCCAGATCTTGCCCTCGAAGTGGAAGACGCCGTGCGCGATCTCGTGGCCTATGGCGCCGACCGAGCGGTGGACGTGCGCAGACTGACCGCACACATGGCAATGCTCCCCGATCAGCGCGGCGCCGCAGTTCAGGCACTGCCCGCCATGCGCCGCATGCGGATAGGCGTCACCCGCATGCGGCTCGGCTGCACGGGCAGCCAGGCCCGCCATCGCCGCGTCCGCCGCACCTTCCGCCACCCCGTTCATCGCGGGCGATGATACGGAAAGCGCGGCAACGCTCAAGAGGCGGTCAGAGGATGAAGTCTCCACCCACCAGCGGCACGTCGGTCTTGACGAGGATGGTGAAGTCCGCCCCGTCTTCGCCGTCGGTATCGCCCGAGACCAGCCACCCGGCTGCGACCTCCTCGACGGTCAGTTGACCCGCCTTGCCGGTAAACTCGTCAACCAGCCGAAACTTCTCGTTCCTCGCGCCGGTCTTTTCGACAGCATCAATCGCGCGAAGATCGATTCGGTCTCCCTCCATATGGCTGAAGCCGTAGATCACGTCGCGCGTGTCGATCATCGTGCCTGAGTCGTCGGCTGAACGGAAGGCGTAGCGGTCCGCCCCCGTGCCGCCCGACAGCTTGTCCCGCCCCGCTCCGCCGACAAGCACGTCATCGCCGCCACTACCCTGCAGCGTGTCATTGCCGGCAAAGCCGTAGAGAACGTCGTCCTGGCTGTTGCCCACAACCGTGTCGGCGTTGCGCAGAACATAGGCCTGCGCACCCAGGATGTCGCCGCTGTCGATCAGGGCAAACAACGTCTGCGCATCCGCGCTCGCGCCCGAGACGCTGAACACGGTCTTGCCGCCGACGACATGCGTCACCGCCCTCACCGTGCCGGTGAACTGACCGCCCGGCAGGAACGAGAAGGTCCCGCCGAAGTCGGTATAGTCGCCGTTTCCATACGCAATCCGGACATTGTTAGACGACGGCACCACCGTTCCGTCCAGATTGATGCCGAGATCATCCATGCGCAGCGCACTGCGCTTGCCCGCCGTCACCTTTGCCATGTCACCCTCCCTGTCATGTCCGATCCGTACCCGAAATCCGGTCGGTCAAACAGGTGGGATTCCTTACAAGGCAAGGCTCAATAGCGGCTGAGTTCCACCGGTAACTTGCGATAACCATGGACGAAACACGCGTTGACCCGTTCCGGCGCACCAACGACATTCACGCGCATCCGTCGCGCCGCCATTTCCTCCAGCAGGATGCCGACCTGAAGTTCGGCGAGTCGCGCGCCGACGCAGCGGTGGATGCCGTGGCCGAAGGCAAGGTGGCGGCGGGCGTTCGGGCGATCGACGACCAGTTTATCGGCATCCTCGCCGAACACGCTCTCGTCGCGATTGCCGGAAATGTACCAGAGCGCCAGCTTGTCGCCCGCCCTGATCTGCTGGCCCATCAGCTCGGTGTCCTGCGTCGCGGTGCGGCGCATGTGGGCGAGGGGGGTCTGCCAGCGGATGATCTCGCTCACCGCATTGGGGATCAGCGACGGGTCCGCCTCCAGCTTGGCGCGCTGGTCGGGATAAAGGTCCAGCCCGTAGGCGAGGCCGGACATGGTGTTGCGCGTCGTGTCGTTGCCGCCGACGATCAGCAGGATCAGGTTGCCGATGAATTCGTAATGATCCATCTGGTTCATCGCGTCCGAATGGATCATCATGCTGATCAGGTCGGGTGTCTGCGGCTTGCCCACCTTCTGGTTCCACAGGTTCTGGAAATAGGCCCCGCACTCAAACATGTGCTGCAGCCGCTGCTGGCGCAGGCCCTCGTCCTTGACGATCTCGATGTCGCCCGCCCAATCGGACCAGAAGGTCAGCTTGCGCCGCTCCTCCCAGGGGAAGTCGAACAGCAGCGCCAGCATGCCGGTGGTCAACTCGATCGACACGGTGTCCACCCAGTCGAACCGCTCGCCCCAGGGCAGGGTGTCGAGCACCTCGGCGGTACGGTGGCGGATGTCCGCCGTCATCCGCTGCATTTCGGAGGGCGTGAAGGCGGGAGAGACGGTGCGGCGCTGGGCGGTGTGGACCGGCCGGTCGCGGGCGATGAACATCGGCATCTTCACGTCGTTGCCGGGATCGAAGTCCGCCAGGGTGATGCCGCCTGCCTCAGACGAATATAGTTCCGGTAAGGATTCCACCTCGACGATGGGCTTGTAGGTGGAGACCGACCAATAAGGCCCGAATGCGCTGTCCTCGCAGCGGTAGACGGGCGCCTCGGCGCGCAGCCGGGCGAAGGGGGTGCGCCACGTGTCGTCGCGGTAGAGCTCGGCGCGGCTTACGTCGAGCGGATCGGAGGCAGTGGTCTCGACAACGTCCCTGGTAAGCGTGGCCATCGACTCTCTCCTAGGTTTCAGGTAGAGAACCTCTAATTGACATTCGTGTCAATAGTTGTGCGACCGGCGCGCGGAAACAGCCGGAGCCAGAGCCCGGTCGCGCTGCCCGACTGGAGCACGCCGCGGCGGAACAGACGTGCGCCGACGCTGATGAAGATCGCGACCCACAAGGCTTGCCACGCGAGCGCGGCGAAGTGCGGCCACAGGTCCGGCGTGCTCGCCGCATGGCCGGCCATGGCGAAGGGCGAGGAGAGGGGGAACAGCTCGGCAAAGGTCGCCACCGCGCTACCGGGTTTGGAGGCGGCGGCGGAGGAGAGCGCGAACATCGCCACCTGAAGGATGGTGATCGGCAGCGACAGCATCTGGATCTCGCGCGCGGTGGAGGCCTGCGCGCCGACGCCCAGGAACACCGAGCCGAGCAGCAGATAGGCCATGGTGAAATAAGCGGCGAACAGCAGCGCGAACGGGCCGAAGCCGACCGCCGGACGCAACGCCGCGATCTCGCCCGCCGCACCCGGCGGGAGCAAGGCGGCGACATTTGCGAGCACCAGGGTCCAAAAGCCGACGAACAGCACGGCGACGCCGAACATGCCGAGCAATTTGCCCAGAAACACGCTTTCGAGCGGCACCGCGGCGGCGAGCACCTCGATGACCTTGTTGGTGCGCTCCTCCGCCATCGAGCCGACCACCTGGCCTGCGAGGAACAGGGTAAGGAAGAAGACCCCGAACACGGCAAGGAAGGCGGACTGGTTGCGCCCGCCCTGACGCGGCACCGCATGGGCCGTCCGCGCCAGCGTCGGCTGGCTCAAGTCGGCATTGCCGGCCGTCCGGCTGCGCAGCGTCTGTTCAGCCACTTCGGCGAGATAGGCGGCGGACCGCCGCCCCTGCGCATCAAAAGCGATCACCGGCCGGGCGAGCGGACCGTGGAGCACCGCGATGATATCCTCCTGCCGGTCGGTCATCAGCGCGCGGACCTGCGCCTTCGGATCGCCCGTCGGTGCCACGATGCGCAGCTCGGGCGGCGCCTCCTCGGTGCGGAACAGGCGGCGCAGACGGCGATCGGCAGCGGCGAGATCCCGACTGTCGGCGGGTGGCGCGATCGCGACGATGCGCAAGGTCTGCGCGGCGCTGTCGGCCGCACTTGCCGCGCCGAGGCCGCCGATCGCCCCGAAAGAGCCCATGATCAGCGGCGCGAACAGGAACAGCAGGAAGATCGGCGTGAACACCGTGGCGACGAAGTCGCGCCGGGCAATGGTGAGCGCCTGGCGCAACTGGCGGCGGACCCGGCTCATGTCGCTGCCTCCGCCATCTCCGCCTCGCCGACGATGCGCACGAACGCCTCGTGCAGCCCCGGCCGCTCGATCGACAGGCCGGAAATGCCATAGCCCGCGGCGATCAGCCGCGACAGCAGCCCCTCTACGCCGCCCTGGGGCAGCTCGAACCGCCAGCCTTCACCCTCCGGCACCGCATCGGCGGGAAGGTGCGCGCGGATCGCCGCATCCTGGTGGTGCGGCACGTAGTGGACCTGCTGCGGCAGCAGCGCGCGTGCCTCGGCGACCGTTCCCTCGAACCGCGCCCGGCCGCCGGCGATCACGGTCAGTCGGTCGCAGACACGCTGGGCATGCGCCATGACATGGGTGGAGAAGAGCACGGTGGCGCCGCGGTCGCGCTCGGCGAGGATCAGCGCCTCCAGCCGCTCCTGGTTGACCGGATCGAGCCCTGAGAAAGGCTCGTCCAGCACGATCAGGTCGGGCTGATGGACCACCGCGCCGAGCAGCTGGACGAGCTGCGCCATGCCCTTCGAGAGCTTGCGGATCTTGGTGTCCACCGCATGACCGAGGCCCGCGCGTTCGAGCATCGCCACGGCGCGCTCCCGGCCGCGGCTCCATTCCAGCCCGCGCAGCGCGCCCATGAAGGCGATCGCCTCGCGCGCCTTCATGCCGGGATAGAGCCCGCGCTCCTCGGGCAGGTAGCCGATGCGGTCGCTCATGTCGCGCGGATGGGCGGCGCCCAGCACCGCGCGCGTTCCCGCATCGGGCTCGATGATGCCCAGCAGCATGCGCAGGGTAGTGGTCTTGCCGGCACCGTTGGGACCAAGCACGCCATAGATCGCGCCCGTTGGCACCGCCACGTCGATGCCGCGCACCACTTCGCGCCCGCCGTAGCGCTTGACCAGCCCGCGGGCGGTGACGGCGAGAGCATCGGTCATCGGAGGGCGAGCGCCGGATCGGGCGCCAGGCGGACGAGACGAATTGAGGCGGTTGAGACGCTGCGCAGCGTTCGCCCAGACCGAGACGAATTGAGGCGGTTGACACGCTGGCGCGCCCGCGCCCGGGCCGGTCCGCCCATGCCGCAACAGATTGTCAGTCCTGGCGTACGTCGGGCTGGCGGCATGCGACGGGGGATAGCAGATCGTTGGGCGTGTAGGACAGGCCTATCGCCCGCCCTCGCGCCGGGTGAGCGCGGCGACGCAGCTGGCGCGGTCGATCGGGCTGCCATCGGGCTCGCGCGCGTCGACATAGGTGACGCGCGGCTCGGCCTTGCCCTTGGGATAGAGGTAGGTGTCGAGCACGCAGATGCCGCTGGCGAACTGCAGCTTGCGTGCGGTCCCCTCGCGCACGTCGGCGTCCGGCTGGCCGAACAGCTGGAGAAGGCCTGCGGCGCTGTTGCCGATCACCCGCTCCAGCCCGGCGCTGGTATAGGGCGTCGCAACCGCGCCGCCCGTCGACGGACCGACGCGCGGCACTGCCGTGGTGCATCCGGCCAGCGCTCCCGTTGCCGCCAGCGCCGCAACCAACACCCGCTTCATCGTCTCGCTCCGTGGAACATGTGGGTCGCCATCGCCGCGCTCAGCACGGGGGCGACGAGGTTGAAGCCCGGAACCACGAACAGGCCGGTGCCCGCAAGCCCCAACAGGAAGCGCCGGCCCCCGGTCGCCTTGCGCCAGCCCTTGAGGTCTCCTTGCGGCAGGTGGCGCGCCGCCACCATGTCGCCGAGGTCGCGCCCGAGCAGCCAGGCATTGGCCGCGAAGAACAAAGCCGGCGCGCCGATGCCGGTGGCGAGGAGCGCGGCGTAAGCGGGCAGCAGCAGCAGGTTGATGCCCAGGAACCGCCCGACCGAGCCGAGCCCCATCCGCACCGATCGCGCCAGCCCGACCGGCCGCGCCGCGGCGAGCGCCTGCGGATAATGCCGCGCCTCCACCGCCGCGACCACATCGTCGGCGAACACGCCCACCACCGCGACCGCCACCGCGCGAAAGGCGAACCAGAGCACCAAAGCGCTGAGCACCAGCGACACCGCCCCGGTCAGCGCGGCGCCGCGCCAGCCGATCGCCCAGGAGGCGAGCTCGCTGGCGATCCACCAGGTCGCCGCGCCGAACAGGACGAACAGCACGAGCGTCACCGCCACGCTCTTGACCAGCACCCACGCGATGCGCCGGTCGGCGAGCTGCGCCAGGCTGAGCAGGAGCGCACGGATCATGCTGCCCGCGATGCGCCCGACGGCGAGGTTGCGCAAGGTGGAGCCGCCGCCTAGGCGCCGGCCATTCTTCCGCCTTTCGAGGAAATCGCTTGACCCAGCCCGCCTATGACATCGTCGCGATCGGCAACGCCATCGTCGACGTCCTCGCCCCCGCCGACGACGGCTTCATCGCCGAGAACGCCATGACCAAGGGCGCGATGCAGCTCGTCTTCTCCGCGGAGGAGGCCGACGCGCTCTATGCCAAGATGGCGCCCGGGCAGACCGTGTCGGGCGGCTCGGCCGCGAACACGATCGCGGGCATGGCGGCACTGGGCAGCCGGTGCGCCTTCATCGGCCAGGTCGCCGACGACGAGCTGGGCGACATCTTCGCGCACGACATCCGCGCCGCGGGCATCCGCTTCGACGTGCCCGCGCGCGCCGGGCAGCCGACCACCGGCCGCTGCCTGATCTTCGTCTCGCCCGACGGGCAGCGCACCATGAACACCTTCCTCGGTGCGTCGCATTACCTCCCCGCCCAGGCGCTGGACCGCGACCTGATCGCAAACAGCGCCTGGCTGTATCTGGAGGGCTATCTCTGGGATCCGGAGGAGCCGCGGGCGGCGATGCGTGCCGCGATCGAGGTGGCTCGGGCAGCGGGGCGCCAAGTCGCCTTCACCGTCTCCGCCGAGTTCGTGATCGACCGCCATCGCGGCGCCTTCCACGACCTGATCGACGCCGGGCTGATCGACTGCCTGTTTGCCAATCAGGAGGAGCTGGTGTCGCTCACCCAGGCGGCGGACGTGGAGGCGGCGATCGCCGCGGTGTCGGCCAAGGTGCCGCTGCTGGTGGTGACTTTCGGGCCCGACGGCGCGATGGCGGTCGCGGGCGGGGAGCGGACCCGCATCGCCGCCGAGCCGATCGACAAGGTGGTGGACACCACCGGAGCGGGCGACCTGTTCGCCGCGGGCTTCCTGCACGGCCGGATCGCGGGGCGGTCGACCGAGCAGTCGCTGCGGCTCGGCGCGATCTGCGCGGCGGAATGCATCGGCCATTACGGCCCGCGGCCGATCGCGGACCTCAAGGCGCTCGCCGCCAGCATCTGATCGCCCGCGTCATCCCCGCCCTGACGGGGATGACGCGACGGGCTCAATGCGTGCCCGGCACCTCGCCGGGCGCTTCGGGCGGCTCGATCACGCCGCGGCCGAGATGACTGACGTGGCGGCCATAGACGGCATAGGCGACCAGCCCCAGCACCGCCCAGATCACGAACACCAGGATCGCCTGCCACGGCAGGTTGAGGAACAGGAACACGCACCCCACCATCGTGGCCGGGCCGACGATCGACAGCAGCGGCGTGCGGAACGAGCGCGGTGTATCGGGCGCGGTGCGGCGCAGGATCATCACGCAGATCGCCACCATCATGAAGGCGTAGAGCGTGCCCGCATTCGCCCAGTCGGCAAGCTGGCCGACCGGGAAGAAGGCCGCGCCCAGCGCGACCGCCACGCCGGTCAACAGCGTTACCCGGTGCGGCGTCTTCCAGCGCGGGTGCACCGCCGAGAGCTTCTCCGGCAGCAGGCCGTCGCGCGCCATCACGAAGAAGATGCGCGTCTGGCCGAACATCAGGATCAGGATCACCGAAGGCAGCGCGAAGCCGGCGGCATAGCCCAGCGCATTGCCCACGCCCGACCAGCCGATCGCGCGCAGCACATGCGCCAGCGCCTCGTTGGAACAGACCAGCGCGTCGCGGTACGCGGGCAGCGCGCACTGACGGGCGAGCTCTTCCGAGCCGGCGGGGAAGGGCACGCCGTTCGGCCCCATGATCGGCTGGCCGCCGATGGTGCCGATCGCGCCGGCGGCGACCAGGATGTAGAAGACGGTGCAGAAGAGGAGGCTGCCGATCAGCCCGATCGGCACGTTGCGCTGCGGGTTCTTGGTCTCCTCCGCCGCGGTGGAGACCGCGTCAAAGCCGACATAAGCGAAGAAGATCGTCGCCGCGGCGCCCACCGCACCCACACCCGTGCCGAAACCGCCGAAGATGCCGGCGGGCAGGAAGGGGTTGAAGCGCGCCGCATCGAACTGGTCGGACGGCAGGGTCAGCGCGATGAAGATCACCAAAGCGGTGACCTTGATCGCCACCAGGATCGCGTTCACCCGCGCGCTCTCGGTGGTGCCGATCATCAGCAGCCAGGTGATCAGCGCCGCGATCAGCACCGCGGGCAGGTTGATGAAGCCACCTGGCGCGCCGCCTAATGCCAGCGGCGCGGAAGCGATTGCCGCGGGGAGTTGCACGCCCAATGTCTCGTTGAGGAACGTGCCGGTGAAATAGCCCGACCAGCCGACGCACACCGCGCTGGCCGCCACCGCATATTCCAGCACCAGCGCCCAGCCGACCGTCCAGGCGAGCAGCTCGCCCATCGAGGCATAGGTATAGGTATAGGCGGACCCCGCGACGGGGATCATCGCGGCGATCTCGGCATAGCAGAGCGCGGCGACGATGCAGATGCCCCCCGCGATGGCGAAGGCGAGCATGAGGCCCGGCCCCGCCTTCTGCGCGCCGGCGGCGGTGAGCACGAAGATGCCGGTGCCGATCACGCAGCCGATGCCGAACAGGGTCAGCTGGAACCAGCCGAGCGTGCGGTGCAGCGACTTCTTCTCGGCCGTGGCGAGAATGGCGTCCAGCGGCTTGACGCGCCCGAAGATCATGCAGGTCCCCTAGTGCGGCGGCACTAGCGGCCGCCTGGATATGAAGGGGACAGCCTAACCGCAAACCGGGGAGGTGCAATCCCCCCTAGCGACCGGCCGCGCCGTCGTTCTGCGCCAGCATCGGGCCGAGCTTGCGGCCGGCAAGGATGTGGACGTGGAGGTGCGGCACCTCGGCATGCGCATCAAGGCCGGTGTTGGCGAGCAGGCGGTAGCCGGGCGCGACCAGCCCCGCCTCGCGCGCGACATGCCCCACCGCGCGCACGAAGCCCGCGATCTCCGCGTCGGATGCACGCGCGGAGAAATCGTCCCAGGAGACATAGGCACCCTTGGGGATGACCAGGATGTGCGTGGGGGACCATGGCGCGATGTCGTGGAAGGCGAGCGCATGCTCGTCCTCGTAAACCCGCTTGGACGGGATCTCGCCGCGCAGGATCTTGGCGAAGACGTTCTGGTCGTCATAGGGCAGGGTGGCGTCGACGGGCATGGCGGTCTCCTTCGTCCGCCCGCTTACGCGGTGCGCCGCCGCCCGGCCAGTCAGCCGCGGCCGAGCGTGCGCACGATCGTCGCCGCGCCGGCGAGCACCGCCGCATCCTCGACGAAGCCGGTCGACGTCTGGCCGTAGCGCGGCATCGCGGCGACGCGCGCCCGCCAGCCCGGGTAGGAGGCGGCCACCGCGGTCGCGCCACCGACCAGCGCGCCCAGCCAGCGCCGCTCGCGCGAGGCGAGCGCCGCGCCGGCGATGGCGGAGGTGACGAAGCGCGCGGCAAGGCCGATCGGCACGATCCGGTCGGGCGCGGTCTTCTGCTTATCGCCGGCCAGCTCCGCAGCGGCCAGCGCCAGCGCGCCGGCTGCTACAAGGGGGTGGCCGAGCAGCTCGGGCGCGCCGCTGTCGTCGCGCAGCTCGCCGCGCGCCTTTGCGACGGCCACCGTCGCGAGCGGTGTCATCGCGCGCTGGCCGCCGACCAGACCCATCAGGAAGGATGCGAGCATGAATGTCTCCAAATCTGTTCGCCCCGGAGAACGCGCCGGAGCGCGATCGGGTGCGTCGGGATCAGCCTGCGGCGGCGCGATGGTGGCGCGGCCCCCAGGCGACCCGCGCAGTGGCGAGGACGAACAGCAGGAAGGCGATCTGCGCCAGCACTTGCCGGGATGCCGCGAGCGTTTCGAGCAGCGGCGGATGATAATGCGCCACCACTGCCAGATTGTGGATCACATCCACGACGATGATCCCCACCGTCGCGGCAACCCCGCTCGCGGCTTCACGAACAGCAGCACCACCGCGGCGGGATCGAGAAAGGCCAGCGCCGTCCAGAACGTGGCGCTCGCCCGCGAGACGCCGCCATAGTCCCACTCAAATCCATGCTGATAGATCACCACCCAGTGGTTGTAGGTCGCGCCGAGCAGGCAAAGCGCGTAGATCGTGCGGAGCAGGAGGCTGCGCCGCTGCGTCACGTCTTCGTCAGACCGTCTTTCTCCCGCAAGCGGGCGATCGGATCGCCCGCGCGGATCGGCATGCCCTCGGCCAAGCCATCCATGAGGCTGGCGCCGGGTGGCAGCAGCATGATGATGGTCGATCCGTGCTCGAACCAGCCCATCTCCTCGCCCTTGGCCAGCCGCACGTCGCACGCCGACCGTCCCGGTCCGCGCTCGCGCAGGGTGCGCTCGGTGTCGAGGAAGGTGAGGCGGATGCTCGCCACCAGGATGGCGGCGACGGGGACCAGCAGGAGGGGCGTGCCGTCCGTCAGCCGCGCCTCGATCACCGCGCGCTCGTTGCGGCAGAACAGCCGCTCGACGCGCTTGAGCGCGATCGGGTTCACGTTCCAGCAGTCGCCGGACAGATAGGTGACGCCCTCGACGGCGATATCGGCGGGGGCATGGAAGCGGTGGTACATGCCCGCGGTCAGCCGCAGCGTGACGAAGCTGCCGCCCGCGACGTGCGCCGCCATCGCCGGATCGGGGACGAGGTCGGTGAGGCGATAGGGGAAGCCCTTGACCTGATGGAGCCGGTCGCCGTCGATCGGGCCATGCGCGCCGACGATCGCGTCGCAAGGGCTGGCGATCACCGCCGGATCGGCGTCGAACGTGCGTGCGCCGGGCTTGAGCGCGCGGGTGAAGCCGTCGCGCAGGGACCGGAAGCGCGTCTCGGCGCTGTCGCGCATGTCGACCCCCGCGAAGAACCGCCACGCCGCCAGCGCGGGCTGTGCCACCAGCGGGTGCTCGATCCGCGCGACCCGCCCGACCGCCTTGGTGGCGAGGCGGCGGGGCAGGCGGTTGGTGAGCAGGAAGTTCAGGTCCTCCTGCATCAGCACGCGCATCAGGCTGGCCCGGAGTGTCATGCGTCTGTCACCTTTGCGCGCTTGGGGGCGTCATGGTCCATCCCGTCCTTCTCGCCGGGCTCGCCGGCGCCGGCCTGCTCGCCGCCACCAAGGGCCGCCGCCGGCTCCAACTGTCCCGCGCCAAGCATCCCTCGCTGGGCGGGCATGTCCGCATGGCGAAAAGGATCGCCGGGCAGATCCCCTTCTACGAATATGCCGGCGACCGCTTCTTCCGCGCCGATGACGCGCCGGAGGAGGTCGCCGCGCGGCGGCAGGCGGCGTTCGAGGCGCTCGGCGCCACCTATGCGGGGCGGTTCGCGAAGACACTGGCGCTGACCAAGGAAGCGCGCGCGGGGCTGTCCGACCTCCAGTTCACCGGCGCCTATCGCGTGCCCTTCCAGTTCAGCCGCCGGGTACGCGAAACGCTCGGCACCGGTGCCTTCCTCGACCGCTCCGAAGGCGCCGAGGTGATCGACCTCGACGGCAACCGGCTGATCGACCTGACGGGCAGCTACGGCGTCAACCTGTTCGGCTATGATTTCTACAAGCAGACCATCGCCGAAGGGGCCGAGATGGCCGCGACGCTGGGCCCGGTGCTCGGCGCCTATCATCCCTGCGTCGCCGACAACGTCCGCCGCCTGAAGGCGATCTCGGGCATGGACGAGGTCTCCTTCCACATGTCCGGCACCGAGGCGGTGATGCAGGCGGTGCGCCTGGCCCGCTATCACACCAAGCGGCCGCGACTGGTGCGTTTCGCCGGCGCCTATCACGGCTGGTGGGGCGATGTGCAGCCCGGCATCGGCAATCCCGTCCCCGCCGACCGGACGCTGACGCTGGCCGACATGTCGGAGAAGACGCTGGCGGTGCTCGCCGCGCGCAAGGATATCGCCTGCGTGCTGGTCAACCCGCTCCAGGCGCTGCACCCCAACAAGGCCGCGCCCTCGGACGGACAGTTGGTCAGCGCCAGCGCGCCGGCGGCGAAGGTGGACCGCGAGGCCTATGGCGCCTGGCTCCGCCGCCTCGCCGAGGTGTGCCGCGCAAACGGGATCGTGCTGATCTTGGACGAGGTGTTCGTCGGCTTCCGCCTGGCGAGGAGCGGTGCGGCCGAATATTTCGGCGTGCGGCCCGATCTGGTCACCTACGGCAAGACCCTGGGGGGCGGGCTGCCGGTCGGCGTGCTCGCCGGACGGCACGAACTGATGAAGCGCTGGCGCGACGAGCGGCCGGTGGACATCATGTTCGCGCGCGGCACCTTCAACGCGCATCCCTATGTGATGGGGGCGATGAACGCCTTCCTGCGCCGGCTGGAAACGCCCGAGATCGAGGGCCTGTACCGCGAGGCCGATGCGGTCTGGGACGCGCGCGTCGCGCGGATGAACGCGGCGCTGGCCGAGGCGGGGGCGCCGCTCTCCGTCTCGCACCTCCAGTCGATCTGGACCGTCCACCACCATGCGCCTTCGGCCTACAACTGGATGCTGCAATATTACCTGCGTGCCGAGGGACTGGCGCTGAGCTGGGTGGGCACCGGGCGCCTGATCTTCAGCCTCGATATCGACGATGCCCTGTTCGGCGAGATCGTCGCGCGTTTCGTCGCCGCGGCCAAGCGGATGCAGGCGGACGGCTGGTGGTGGCATGCGGAGGATGCGACCGCGAAGGGGGTGCGGCGGCGGCTGCTGCAGGAAGCGGTGCGGGAGCGGCTGGGGCGGTAGGACTTCACCCAACATCCGTTCGGCCTGAGCGAAGTCGAAGGCTAGGTTCTGACATCAGGCCGAGCTTGTGCTTCGACTTCGCTCAGCACGAACGGAGGGCAGAACTAAGCCGCCATCGCGTCCGGATAGTCCATCCGCTCGCCCTTGAGCAGCCGCTTGGGCGCGCCCTTGTAGAGCTTGAAGTCGCTGAACGGGTCGGTGACGATCTTGGTCGCCCAGACCAGGCCCGTCTCCAGGTCGCGCTGGAAGAACAGCTGGGTGGAGCGGAACACGATCGCGCCCACGCCCAGGAACAGCCAGCCGATGCCGACGTGGCGCAGATAGCCCTCCAGGCCGTTCGGGCGCTGGAGCGTGCCGAACAGGGTCGGCTCGATCAGCAGACCGACCGGGATTGCCGCCCACAGGCTCATCAGCACCACCTTGCGGAACAGGTTGTAGCCGATCTTGATCTCTTCCTTGTGGTCGTGCGTCGCCTGGTTGACGTGATCGTAGGTCTTGGGCTCGAAGAAGAAATGCCCCGCCTGGCGGCTGGTCATCGCCACGCCCCAGGCCAGCAGGCTGGCCACCGCCGGATCGACGAACAGGATCACGTACGCGGTCAGGAAGGTGCAGGCGCTGACGAAGTGCAGGCTCTGGTTCACCAGGCTGTGGTGGTAATAGCGGTGGTCGTCCCACCGTTGCTCGGCGAGCTGCGCGCGAAAGCCGGTCATTGGGCGATTCCCTTGCTGGTGGGGCCGTGCTTGGCGAAGCGGACGAGCGAGAAATGGCCGAGCGGCGGGATCGGCCGCGCCTCGATCAGCGACACGTCCGGGCGGGTCGCCGCCCAGTCGGTGTAGAGGCTGAACGGAAAATCGGTGCGGAAGCCGAGCCGGCTGGTGATCGGCATCAGCGCCTTCTCGATCGTCTCGCGCACGCCCTCGTGCGCGCTGACGCGGGTGGTGATGATGATCTCGCCGCCCGGACGGCAGACGCGGGCGAACTCGTCCAGCGCGCGGGTCGGGTGCGGCACTGCGGAGACGACGTACTGCGCCACCACCGCATCATAGCTCTCGTCGGCGAATACCAATGCCTCGGCATCGCCGACCTGGATTGCCTCCACGTTCGAAAGGCCACCGCGCTTCACCCGCTCGCGCGCCTTGTCCAGCATCGGATCGGACAGGTCGACGCCCGTCACCCGGCTCTGCCTCGAATAGAGCGGGAGCGAGATGCCGGTGCCGACGCCCACTTCGAGGATGCGTCCACCGACCCGCTCCGCGGCCTGCACCGCGGCGGAGCGACCGTGCCGGAACACCGGACCGAACACCATATCGTAGATCGGCGCCCACCGGTCATAAGCTTTGGTGACGCCGGCCGTATCCATCACTGTTGCCACGAAAACCCCGTCGGCAGCGGCGCAAAGTCGTGCGCCCGTCCGACCCCTCTCGCATTGTCATATTACAACGCTGCGACAAGTTTGCGGCAGTTCTCGGTCAGTCGAGGGCAAGTGCCGGGCAGATAGGGCTTTGCCGATCCGCCGCCGCCGCATAGCAAGTAGGTAAAAGAAGGAGAGGGTGATGGAAGAGCGGGTGACGATTGCGATCCATGGCGGCGTCGCCGACGTGCGGCTGGCGCGCGCGGACAAGATGAACGCGCTCGACCCCGCGATGTTCGCCGGGATCAACGCCGCGATCGATCGGCTGCGCGGCGAGGCGGGGGTGCGCTGTGTGGTGCTGTCGGGCGAGGGGCGCGCGTTCTGCGCGGGGCTGGACATGCAGTCGATGGCTGACGGCGGATCGGGCAACGACCTGTCCGCGCGCAGCCACGGCATCGCCAATGCGGCGCAGCATGTCGCCTGGGGCTGGCGCGAACTGGCAGCGCCGGTGATCGCGGCGATCCATGGCGTGGCGATGGGCGGCGGCTTCCAGATCCTGTCGGGCGCGGACATCCGCATCGCGCACCCGGCGACGCGCATGTCGATCCGCGAGACCTACTGGGGCCTGGTGCCCGACATGGCGGGCTATGCGCTGTGGCGGACCACCGCGCGTGACGACGTGCTACGCGAGCTGACCTATACCGCGCGGGAGTTCTCCGCAGAGGACGCGCTGGGCTTCGGCCTCGTCACCCGGCTGGCCGACGACCCGCATGCCGAGGCGATGGCGCTCGCCCGCGAGATCGCCGGCCGCAACCCGCAGGCGGTGCAGGCCGCCAAGCGGCTGTTCAACCTTTCCGCCCACGCCGACGATGCGACGGTGCTGCGCGCCGAAAGCGAGGAGCAGGTCCGGCTGATGCGTTCTCCCAATCAGGTGGAGGCAGTGCGTGCGGCGATGGAGAAGCGACCTCCCGTCTTCGTCGATTAACATTGCTGCAACGCAGCAAGAAAACGTAACCGCACGCATATTCGTCAGCAAGCGCGGCACCATAGCTAGGTCTGCCGTATGGAGTTTGCGACGAATATGCGTGTGTTTGGTCGAAATCTGCTGAGGCTGTCGTTCTATCCGGCGTTCGGCCTCTCCGTTCTCGCCCTTCTGGTCATCATCGAGCCGATCGGATGGCCGACGCTGCCCTGAACGGCGCACGCGCTTGCGGCGTGACACCTTCAGCCGCCCCCATGAAAACTAAAGCGGAAAGGCACTGATCGTGCGTCGACTTCCCCTTGCCCTGCTGATGGCGGCGACGTTGGCCGCCTGTTCGAGTTCCAGTGCCGATAGCGGCCAGGCCGCCGCGGGCCCGCCGGTGACGCTGCGCACGCTCGCCGACAGCGACTATGCGACCGTGCCGCAGACCCGCGACTTCGCGCTCAAGGGGCAGAAGGTGGCGACGCCCTCCGACCCGCGCTCGGATCATTATGTCCTGCGCGTGCGCACCGCGGTGACCGGCAATGTGATCGCCATGCTGCGCGAGGAGCGCGGCGGACGGGTGGCGTATGCGCGCACCGAGACCGATTGCAGCACCGGCCGGATGCACATCCTTGGCGTCGGCGCCACCCGCGGGGAGGCGGAAGTCGCCCGTGTCGAGGATGGGCCCCTGCGCCCGATGCAGGGCCTGCCGCTCCGCCAGGAACTCGCGCGCGCGATCTGCGAGCGCTCGGGAACGCCGCTGACGCTCGCCTGAACTTCAGCCCAGCGCCGCCAGCCGCAGCCTGATCCCGTCCTTGGGGCGCAGGGTGAGCCGGCTGATCGGCTCGGGCACGTCGTCGGCGAGCGCCTGGAGGTCGAACGCGCGCACCAGCGTGGCCAGCACCACCATCGCCTCCTGCGTGGCGAAGCCCGCGCCGACGCAGATGCGCGGGCCGCTGCCGAACGGCAGCCAGGCGTCCTTCATCATCGCCCGGCCCTCGGCGGTCTCGAACCGGTCGGGATCGAAGCTATGCGGGCAGGCCCAATTGTCGCGGTTGCGCTGGATCAGCCAGGGGGCGACCACCAGCATCGCGCCCGGCTCCAGATTCTTGTCACGCATCTGCACCGGGCAGACCACCTCGCGCGGCAGGAAGCTGACGGGGGGGTAGAGGCGCAAGGTCTCGCGCACCACGTTGCGGTCCAGTGCCATGCGCCGCAGCGCCTCGGCGGTGAGCGGGCCGCCGCCGGTCGCCTCCTCCGCTTCGGCGCGCATGGCTGATTGCGTGTCGGGATCGGCGGCGAGGCAGTAGAGCGCCCAGGCCATCAGGCTGGCCGAGGTCTCATGCCCGGCAAGGAAGATGAGGGATACCTGTTCCATCACGCCCTGGTAGGTGAAGGGCTCGCCCGTCTCGGGATGCTTCGCCTCCAGCAGGCCCTGGAGGATGTCCTCGTGAACGCGCTCGCCATCGCGGTGCCAGCGGTCGTAGCGGGCGCGGACGATGTCGGCGAACACCGCATGGATCGCGGTGGCCGCCTTCTGCGCGCGCTTCTCCGCACCCAAGGTCGGCAGGCGATAGCTGCGCAGCATCCAGGCGGAATGCGCGTGGCGCTGGAAGCGGTTGAAGGTGCGGTGGATGATTGCCGAGCCGGCGGCGTCGAGCGGCACGGAGAAGAGCGTGCGCCAGATCACGTCCGCGGCGATATGCGTCATCAGCGGGTCGACGTCGATCGGCTTGGACAGGTCCATGGCGGCGATCCGCCGCGCCACGTCATCGGCGGCGTCGCGCATCAGCGGCAGGGTGCGGCCAAGCGCGGTGTGCTGGAACACCGGGTTGATCATCTCGCGCTGGAGCTGCCAGTCGTCGCCATTGGCGTTGAAGGTGGAGCGGCCGATCGCCGGCTCCAGGCTGCGCACCATCAGGTCGTGCTTGGGGAAGTCCTTGGCGCCGTCCATGATCCGGCGGACCAGGGGGAGTTCGTTGGCGATGTACATGTGGATGCCGGGGAGGCGGATCTCCCCCATCTTCATCGTGTAGCTCTTGTCGAACAGCACGTGGATCCACGAGTTCCAGCCGCGGAAGAATCGCGCGACCAGCGAGGATTTCTTCGGGTGCGGATCGGGGAAGGGGGGGACGAGGTGCCCGGCTTCGTCCCGCGGCGAACCGTGCATCAATGGTTCGCCCGGAAGTCCGCCACCGCTTGGCTCGCCGTCCGCTCGGTCGCCATCAGGCTGGGCCAGTCGATCTCCGACACACGATCCCCCGTGCGCAGGTAGTCGAAGTGGATCTCATACTTGTTGGCATAGCCCTTGTGATAGGTTTCGGGGTCGTAGAACAGGTGGAAGCGCGGGCTGAGCAGCTCCATCCGCGGTCGCGGGTCGGGTGCCACCAGCAGCATCGGGTTCACCCCCGAATATGCCGCACCGTCGGGCGGCGAGCCGATGTCGATCCAGCGGAAATCCTGGCTCGCCAGATAGGCGAGCTCTTCCTTGAAGGCCGTCGCATCGCGGCGGCAGGCGACCAGCGGGATGCAATGCCCCATGGTCATGAAGGTGAAGTTCGGCGGCAGCGCGCCGCCGCGCCGCCGCAGCAGCCGCGCCAGCAGCGGCACGCACAGGATCGAGCCGTTGGAATGCGTGAGCAGCACCACCTCGTCCCACCCCTGGTCGAGCGCCGCCTCGATCTCGTCGGCAAAGGCGTCCAGCCGCGCGTTCAGCGCCGGATCGGCGCCGCTGCCGCCCAGTTCGGAGTTGAACACGAAGAAGCGCAGCAGCCAGGGGGCGTGCATCTTCACCAGCAGCGGGCGCGCGAGGAAGATGCCCGCGATGAGGCCGATCGGCAGCGCGAACAGCCAGGGCAGCCAGATCGCCAGCAGCAGCGCGATTGGCAGGCCGAACGCCAGCGGGAACAGCAAGGTGAAGATCGCCGGGTAGAAGAGCGTGATCAACTGGCCCTTGCCCAGCCGCTTGCCGGTGGCAAAGTCCAGGTTGCGGATGTTGTCGCGATAGGCGCGGAAGGCGCGCCAGGCGAGCGTGAACGGATTGCCGATCCAGTTGGCGCGGACGAGGTCGTCCCAACGCAGGAAGCTGTAGTCGGTCTCCACCGCCCGGCCCGGATTGGCGATCGTCCAGTCGACCCGCGTGTCCGACACGTTGCGGCGGGTGGAGAGCGTCGCCGCCTCCTCCATCCGCAGGTTCCACCGCTCGATCTGCTCGGCGCCGAGCGCGTGATAGAAGCGGGGGCCGCGCGGGTCGAACCCGCCGACGTAGAAGACTTTCCGCTTGAACCCCGCCATGCCCCACTCCTAGACGATCGCATGGCCCGAGGGGAACGGAATTACTGCGTCTTCCTCGATCACCGGAAGTACAACCGCAACGCCGGGTGCCGCCGCCACGACAATCTCTACGGCATCGCCGGCGGCGGATCGGAGCGGGACCGGCGCCGCGTCGATCGCGAGTTCTACGAGACGATGAAGGGCGAGGGCGATCCGATGGCCTTCTGGGCCTGGCTCGCCTGCACGGTGTTCGGCTGGTTCTTCTGGAATTATCATCCCGGCACCTGGCTGTGGCAGGGGCAGCTGCTCAGGAGGTTCGTGAAGTCGCGATGGTAGGTGCTGGGGTAAGTGTCGGAGAGATCACCTTCGGGAACGACCGGTCGTTCGTGCTGGTCAGCGGGCCGTGCCAGATCGAGTCCCGCGATCACGCGCTGCGGCTGGCCGAGGCGCTCGCCGGCATGGCGCGGGACGCGGGGGTGCCGTTCGTGTTCAAGAGCTCCTTCGACAAGGCGAACCGCACCTCGATCGCGGGGCAGCGCGGGGTGGGGATCGACGAAGGGCTGCGCATCCTTGCCGACGTCCGCGAGCGCGTCGGCTGCCCGGTGCTGACCGACATCCACGCCCCCGAGCAGGCGGCGCCGGCGGCGCAGGCGGTGGACGTGCTCCAGATCCCCGCCTTCCTCAGCCGCCAGACCGACCTGCTGGTCGCGGCGGGCAATACCGGCGCGGTGGTGAACGTGAAGAAGGGCCAGTTCCTCGCGCCATGGGACATGGCGGCGGTGGCGGCCAAAATCGCCTCCACCGGCAACGAACGGATCATCCTCACCGATCGCGGCGCCAGCTTCGGCTACAACACTTTGGTGAGCGACATGCGCGCGCTGCCGATCATGGCGAAGACCGGCTATCCGGTGATGTTCGATGCGACGCATTCGGTGCAGGCACCGGGCGGCATGGGGGCGAGTTCGGGCGGTGACCGCAGCTTCGCGCCCGCGCTGGCGCGTGCGGCGGTGGCGGTGGGCGTGGCGGCGGTGTTCGCCGAGGCGCATGACGATCCCGATCATGCGCCGTCGGACGGTCCGGTTATGCTGCCGCTGGAATGGATGCCGGGGCTGATCGCCAACCTGAAGGCGATCGATGCGGTGGTGAAGGGATAACGTACTAAACGTCATCCCCGCTTTTGCGGGGATGACGAACGGTGTGCTAGGGTCGCACGTCCCAGCACACCAGCAGCCCCGTCTCATCCACCTCCGCATGGGCCCCGGTTCGCAGCTTCGCCGGAGCGAGCCCCAGCGCCAGCCGCAGGAATCGCGCGGCGCCGTTGCTGGTGACAAGCAGGGTGTTGCCCGTCGGAAAGGCGCCTAGGAACCCGCGCCACGCCGCCAACCGCGCCTCGGCGTCCACCATCCAGCCAGGCGGCGGCACCGCTTCCGCTTCCCAGCGCTCCAGCGCCGCCGCGCCGATCCGTGCCAGCACTTCGGCCTCGGTCCGTCCCTCATCAGGCCCATGGTCGATCTCGCGCAGCCACGCGGTCGGCTCGGCGGCGAGATCGGGGGCGATCAGCGCCGCGGTCTCGCGGGTGCGCAGGAGCGGGGAGGCGAGCACGCGATCGAAGCGAATGCCGCGCCCTTCGAAATGCGTGCGCAAGGCGAGTGCCTGATCACGCCCGCTCTCCACCAGCGGCAGGTCCGTCCCCGCGCCGATCCGCCGCGGCGCTTCACCCCGGGCGAAGGTGTTGCCGTGGCGGACGACAAAGGCGCGGGAGGCCGGTGGCAGTGCTTACGCCCCCTTGCCGATCGGCGCGTCGCGCATCGTCTTGAGGTCGGCCTCCACCATCTCGCGGGCGAGCGCGCGGGGGCTGGTTTCGTGCTTCCAGCCGAGCTTGTCGTGCGCCTTGGCGGGGTCGCCGATCAGCAGCTCCACCTCGGTGGGGCGGAAGTAGCGCGGGTCCACCGCGACCCGCAGCTTGCCGGTCTCCTGGCAATAGCCCTTCTCGTCGACGCCGGTGCCTTCCCAGCGCAAGGGCATGCCCGCATCCTCGAACGCCCATTCGACGAAGGTGCGCACCGGCGTGGTCTCGCCGGTGGCGAGCACGTAATCGTCGGGCTGCTCGGCCTGCAGGATCATCCACATGCCGCGGACATATTCGCGCGCATGGCCCCAGTCGCGCCGCGCGTCGAGATTGCCCAGGTACAGCATCTCCTGCCGCCCCAGGCTGATCGCCGCCGCGGCGCGGGTGATCTTGCGGGTGACGAAGGTTTCGCCGCGCAGCGGGCTCTCATGGTTGAACAGGATGCCGTTCGACGCGTGAATGCCATAGGCCTCGCGATAGTTCACCACGATCCAGTAAGCGTAGAGCTTCGCCACCGCATAGGGGCTGCGCGGGTAGAAGGGCGTAGTCTCGCGCTGCGGCACTTCCTGGACGAGGCCGTAGAGCTCCGAGGTGGACGCCTGGTAGAAGCGCGTCTTCTTCTCCATTCCCAGGATGCGGATCGCCTCCAGCATGCGCAAGGTGCCGACCGCATCGGCATTGGCGGTATATTCGGGCGTCTCGAAGCTGACCTGGACGTGGCTCTGCGCGGCGAGATTGTAGATCTCGTCGGGCTGCGTCTCCTGGATCAGGCGGATGATGTTGGTCGAATCCGTCATGTCGCCATAGTGGAGCGAGAAGCGCGGGCTCTCGACGTGCGGATCCTCGTAGATATCCTCGATCCGCCCCGTGTTGAACGACGAGGACCGGCGCTTCATGCCGTGGACGCGATACCCCTTGTCCAGCAGAAGCTGCGCCAGATACGCTCCATCCTGCCCAGTCGTGCCGGTGATCAGCGCCGTCTTCGTCATGTCTGCCCCCTGTTGCAGTCTAGCCGCCCGTATTCGCGGCATAAGCGGGCTCGGCACGGGAGAGAACCCCTTTTGCGGCAAGGGCGGTCAGGTGGCCAGGCCGACCACCGCGCTGGCGGCATAGCCATCCGCGACGCTGCCGGTGAACGTAGGCGTCATCTGCGCGATCTGCGCGCTGCCGTTGTCGGCGAACACCATGTCGCTGCCCAGCGACACCCGCGCGAAATTGCCGGCGCTGGAGGGGTAGGTGGCCGTGTCGGCGAACACCGTCGCGCAGACCGCGCTCGGCATCGCCAGCTGCGAAGTCAGTACCGCGTAGCGGCCGCTGGTCGCGTTCGTCAGCGAGGTGAACACCTCGAAATGCATGTGTGGCCAGCGCCCGTCGTAGCACCCCGGGAAGATGGTGGTGAAGCTGACCTGGCCGTTGGCGTCGGTCACCTGCACGCCGCGCAGATAGCTTTCCGTCGCGGCGGTGTAGAGCGAGTAGCGCCCCTCCCGATCGCATTGCCACAGGTAGATGGCATAGCCGGCGAGCGGCGCGCAGGCGCTGTTGACGTCCACCAGCGTCAACGTCAGCTTCACCGCCACGCCGGTGGCGACCGTGGTCGAGCCGATGAAACTCGCGCGGATGTCCGAGCGGACGATGCCGCTGCTGGTCAGCACGTTGCTGGTCGCGCCGCTGGCGTTGTTGGTGCCGTCGCCCGGATAGGGGCCCGCGGTCTCCTGCGGATCGGCGACGCAGGTCGCGCCGGCGGTCGGCGTGGGCGTGGGGGTTGCGCTGGCGCTGGGCGTCGGGGTTGGGGTCGCGGCGTCGACGACGGTGAGCGATCCGCCGGATGTGTCATCGCTGCCGCAGCTCGCCACCAGCGCCGCGGTGCCGGCGCCCGCGAACCATTTCAGTGCACGGCGGCGGGCGACCAGCGCCTCCATGGCCTTCAGGTCGTGCGCCAGGCCGTGATCGTGATCGTCGATATGCATGAATACCCTCCCGGTGATCGGTCGGGTGTGCGGGAACAAGATCGCCCGCGTGTTGCCGTGCCTTGCCGCTGTGTTTCAGTCCGTTGCAGCCTACGGCATCGCCAGCGGCAGGCGCACGGTCGCCTCGGCGCCGCCGCCCTCGCGATTGGCGAGGGTGGCGGTGCCGCCATGGCGGGTCACGATCGTGCGGACGATGGCGAGCCCCAGGCCGGTGCCGCCCGTCGCGCGGTTGCGCGAGGATTCGCCGCGGACGAACGGCTCGAACAGGCGTTCGGGATCCTCGGCGATGCCGGGGCCGCGATCCGATACGCGCACCACCGCCGCGCCCTTCTCCACCGACCAGCCGATGCTCGCCGCGCCGGCGTAGCGCAGCGCGTTGCCGAGGAGGTTGGCGAAGGCGCCGCGCAGCGCGCGCGGATCGGCGCGGACCACCAGTCGCGGTCCTTCCGTCACCTCGATCGTGCCGGACACCGCCATGTCGTCGGCCAGGCTTTCGAGCAGGCTGGACAGCTCCACCAGCGTCTCGTCGCGCGCGCCCGCTTCCTCGCGCGCGAAGCCGAGCACGTCGCCGATCATGGCGCGCATCTCGGCGACGTCGGCGGCGGCGCGGTCGCGGGCGGGTTCGGGCAATTGCTCGATCCAGAAGGCGAGCCGCGACAGCGGCGTGCCCAGATCGTGCGCGATCGCCGCCAGCATGGTGGTGCGCGACCGGGCATGGTCGGCCAGCCGGTCATGCATCGCCGAAACCGCCTCGGTGAGCGCGCGGACCTCGCCCGGGCCGCCCTGTGGAAAGGCGGGCTTTTCGGCTCCGGCGCGCGCCTGTTCGGCGGCTCGGGCCAGATGGCGCAACGGTCGGGAGATGGTGCGGGCGAGCGCCCAGGCGGGCAGCGCCAGCGCCAGCACGGTCAGCAGCATCGCCATCAGCGTACGCCAGTGCCAATGGAGGAAGCGCGGCGGGCGCGGATTCTCCACCACCCGCCAGCCGCCCGCCGTGCGCCAGCCGAACAGGAAGCGCCCGACGAATGCCTGCGGTATGCCCGCCGGGCGCAGGCTGGTATAGGCGACCACGTCCGCCGCCGGCGCGCCGAGCAGCGCGGCGAGCCGCGCGGCCTCCGCCCGGTCGGGGCGCATCGGCCACCGGGCTCGCGGCACCTGCGAAACCGTGCGGATCATCAGTGCCGGCCCGGCGCCCTCGGGCTGGCGCCCGGTTTTGAGTGCCCGCGCGATGCTGACCAGCCCGCGCGGCGGATCGCGCGGCGGGGGCCCCGCGAAGGTGATCGCGAAATTGGCGATCGCCGCCAGCACCACGGAGGCGATCACCAGCGCCAGGATCGGCCAGACGATGGAGCGTGCCGAGCGCCGGGTGCGCGGTTCAGCCGTGGTCGACATGCGCGGTGAACATATAGCCTTCGTTGCGCACCGTGCGGATCAGTTCCTCGTCGCCGTCGCGGGCCAGCTTGCGACGCAACCGGCTGACCTGGACGTCGATCGCACGGTCGAAGAACTCGGTGTTGGCGCCGCGCGACAGGTCGAGCAGCTGGTCCCTGGTCAGGACCCGGCGCGGATGCTCGACCAGCGCGAGCAGCAGCCGGAACTCGCCGTCGGACAGGTTGATCACCACGTCGTCGGGATCGGCGAGCTGGCGGGCGAGCGGGTCGAGTCGCCAGCCGGCGAAGCGCAGGTAGGATCGGTCGCCCGGCCGCGCCGGCGCCGGTCCCGCCTCCTTGCGCCGCAGCACAGAGCGGATGCGCGCCAGCAGCTCGCGCGGGTTGGCCGGCTTGGCGACATAATCGTCGGCGCCCATCTCCAGCCCGACGATCCGGTCCACCTCCTCGCCGATCACCGACAGGATGATCACGGCGGGCGCGGTGGCGCGGTCGAGCGAGCGGAGGATGGACAGGCCATCCTCGCCCGGCATCATCACGTCCAGCACGATCAGGTCGTAGCGTTCGCGCTCCAGCGCGCGCCGCATCGCCTCGCCCCCGTCCGCGACATCGACCAGATAGCCGTGCGCGGACAGGAAGGCCGCGGTCAGCTCGCGAATGCCGGGATCGTCGTCGACGATCAGGAGGCGGGTAGAAAGGTCCAAGGTCTCGGCGGCTTGCATGGCCCGGCGGATGCGGCCCTTGCGTATCGCGCGGATTGCAACGCCGCAACAATCGGAGCGCGGGCTGCGCCTGTTGCCCGCCGGACACACCCGAGGTGAAGCGTGCGCGATACCGCGGCGATCAGGGTGGCTTGTCTTGCGGCATACCTGCTGGTAGAGGCGCGCAGTTCGCGGCACGGACCCTGTCCGTCGCCGCTTAAGCTGTTTTCGGAGACGTGGACCTTTTTATGCAGATCATCGTACGCGACAACAACGTCGACCAGGCCCTTCGTGCGCTCAAGAAGAAGCTCCAGCGCGAAGGTGTGTATCGCGAGATGAAGCTGCGCCGCCACTATGAGAAGCCGTCGGAGAAGCGCGCACGTGAGCGTGCCGCCGCCGTGCGCCGCGCCCGCAAGCTGGAGCGCAAGCGCGCCGAGCGCGACGGCGCGCGGTAAGCGCCTCCGACTCGACCACCGAATCATCGTCTCCCCGGCGGCCGCCCACCGGGCGGCGCCCTGAAAGGCCTCGCCCCATGTCGACCGTCACCGCCGTCCCGATCCCGCCCGTCAAGCGCGCCTATTGGCTGTGGCTGCTCGTCGGGATCGTTGTTGCGGTGGCGGCGGCGGCCGCGCTGGCGACCCAGGGAGACGATTTCCTCACGCGCAACGCGCGCAAGAGCAATGTGGTGACCACCGCCTCGGGGCTCCAATATCAGGTGCTCAAGGCGGGGCAGGGCGCCAGCCCGACCGACACGGACATCACCCTGGTGATGTACGAGGGCAAGCTGCTCGACGGCACCACCTTCGACAAGTCGCAGCAGCCCACGCCGATGCCGGTGTCCGGCGTCGTTCCCGGCTTCTCCGAAGGGCTGAAGCTGATGAAGAAGGGCGCCAAGTACCGCTTCTGGATCAAGCCCGACCTCGCTTATGGTGCCGAGGCCAAGGGACCGATCCCGGCCAATTCCACGCTCACCTTCGATGTCGAGCTGATCGACTTCCTGCCCGAGGCGACCATCCGCCAGCTTCAGCAGCAGCAGCAGATGCAGCAGATGATGGGCGGCGGCGCGCCGGGCGGCGCGCCCGAAGGTCCGGGCGGCCGGTAAGCAAGCCACTTTCGCTTTAGAGTACCTCCGTTCACCCTGAGCGAAGTCGCAGGGCAAGTGCTGCGCCTGGTGCTTCGACTTCGCTCAGCACGAACGGTTTGGATGTGGCGTCAATCGCGTAAGCCGCCGATTGTTTGAAGGCCGCTCACGCCGCCTGCTGCTGCGGCACCAGCTGACCGACGAACGATTCGGTCGCGGTGCGCAGCTGCGCCGCCACCTCCACCAAAGTCGCCGCCGACCCCAGCACGTCCTGCGAGAGATGCGCGGTGCGGGTGGTGACGTCGGTGATCCGGCCGAAATCCGCCGCGATACGCCGCACGCTCGCCGCCACCTGGCCAGTGGTCGCCTCGATCGCCTGGGTTGCGCCGCGCTGGCTCGCCACTTCGCCGCGGATACCCTGCGTGGCGGAGGCGAGGTCACCCACCATCCGCACGATTTCGCCCAGCGCCGCGATCATCGCGTCCGCGTCGCTGCCGACCGTCCCTGCCAGTCGATGGATCTCGCCGGTCGCCTGCGTGGCATGGCCGGCGAGCAGCTTTACCTCGTTCGCCACCACCGCAAAGCCGCGCCCCGCCTCGCCCGACCGTGCCGCCTCGATGGTGGCGTTGAGCGCGAGCAGGTTGGTGCGCGCGGCGATCGCCTGGATCGAATCGGCGAAGCCCGCGATGCTGCTGCTCTGGGTGGCCAGCGCGCGCACCGTCTCCGCGCCGGAGGTGGACACGTCCGAGGCCCGGTCGCTCAGCGTCGCCTGCCGCTCTACCGCCGTGACGATCGCCGAGATCGACCGGCTGATCTCCGTCACCCGCATCGCCAGCGCTTCCACCGCGTCGGACGTGTCGCCCGCCGTTCGCGCGGTCTCGGTGCTCTGATCGCTCGCTGCAGCCGCGGCATCGTTCAGCGCGCGCGCGCTCGCCTCGAGGCGACTGGCCGCCGCGCCTACGCTGCCGGCGATGCCCGATACCGAGCGGCGGAAGGCGGCGGAAAGCTGGTCGAGTTCCGCCTGCCGCAGGCCCGCTGCGTCCGCCTCGACCCGCTCGCGCTCGCGTCGCTCGTGCACCGCGCGCTGCTCCGCCGCCCGTGCGGCCTCGAGTGCGGCGTTGACCGCGTCGCGCTGTTCGAGCGCCTCGCGCGCGCGGTCTTCGCTGCGCTCGCGGGCTGCATCCTGAGCCTTGGTCAGCGCGGTGAGGCGGACGACGAGGTAGGACAGGATCGCCACCTGCATCACCACCGCCAGCGCGTGGAAGACGATGCGCAGCAGCGAAGCCTGGCCGTAAAAGGCGATGTCGGGCGCCCACAGGTTGGCCGCGACATGGTGCAGCGCGATCAGTACCGCGGCGAGCGCCAGCGGCCGCACATCGTAGAGCACGGTCAGCGCCGCCAGTGCGACGAAGAAATACATATGACTGTCCATCTGCCAGGCGTGGCCGCCGAACAGATAGGTGGCCAGCGCCGGCTGCACCGCCGCGAGCGCGCCCACGGTGAGGCGTGCGGATGCATCGAACCGGCCGCGGATCAGGTGAATGGTGGGAATAACATTGGCGACCACCGATAGCGTCATCGCGAGGCCGGTATCGGGCGACTCCAGCAGGTGGCCGACAATGATGAGGGACAGGCTCCACGCCCAGGAAAGCGCGATCAGCACCGCATAGCCGCGCCGGCGCAGGTGATCGATCGCAGAGCCGGTCACGACCGCACCTCCCCGCAGCCGCCCTGCGGCGCGGCGAGCGCCACCATGCCCGCGCGCCAGGCCGCGGCGAGCATCGGCCCGCGGGCCCCCTCGACGATCGTGGAGCGGGGCAGGGGACCGCTGCCCAGGATCAGCGCCCCCGCCTCGCGCGCAGCGCGGACCGCCGCGGCCTCGTCGCCCCCGCCGACGGGTACCACCAGCATCCGCCCCTTGGCGGGAGGGGCGAGCGGCACCGCCGCCATGGCGAGCAAGACGATCAGGGCCTGCGCGCCGTCCAGCGCGAAACGGGAAAGGGACATGATCGGGGCGCTACCCCCTTCGGGTTAGCGGCCCGTTAAGTCTGTCCTCAATGCCGGCCGAAAACCCGGTCGAAGATCGTGTCGACGTGCTTGAGATGATAGCCGAGATCGAAGTTCGCCTCCAAAGTCGCGCGATCGAGCGCGGCGGCGACCTCGGGATCGCTGGCGAGCAGGTCGAGCAGCGACAGCGCGCCGTCCGATTCCCACACCTTCATCGCGTTGCGCTGGACCAGCCGGTACGAATCCTCGCGGCTCACCCCCGCCTGGGTTAGCGCCAGCAGCACGCGCTGCGAATGGATCAGGCCGCCCATCCGCTCCAGGTTCTTCGTCATCCGCTCGGGATAGACGAGGAGCTTGTCCATCACCCCGGTGAGCCGGCCGAGCGCGAAATCGAGCGTGATCGTCGCATCGGGGCCGATGTAGCGCTCCACGGAGGAGTGGCTGATGTCGCGCTCGTGCCACAGCGCCACATTCTCCAGCGCCGGCGTCACATAGCCGCGCACCATGCGGGCGAGGCCGGTCAGGTTCTCGGTGAGCACCGGGTTGCGCTTGTGCGGCATCGCCGACGAGCCCTTCTGGCCCGGCGAGAAATATTCCTCCGCTTCCAGCACCTCGGTGCGCTGAAGGTGGCGGACCTCGGTGGCGAGCCGCTCGATCGAGGAGGCGATCACGCCCAGCACCGCGAAGAACATCGCGTGCCGGTCGCGCGGGATCACCTGCGTGGAGACCGGCTCCACCGCCAGCCCCATCTTGTCCGCGACATGCGCCTCGACGCGCGGGTCGATGTTGGCGAAGGTGCCGACCGCCCCCGAGATCGCGCAGGTGGCGATGTCCTCGCGCGCCGCGGCGAGGCGGGTGCGGTGCCGTGCGAACTCGGCATGCGCCTGGGCGAGCTTCAGGCCGAAGGTCACCGGCTCGGCATGGATGCCGTGGCTGCGGCCGATGGTGGGGGTCAGCTTGTGCTCGAACGCGCGGCGCTCCAGCACCGCGAGCAGCGCATCGAGGTCGGCGAGCAATAGGTCGGCGGCGCGGGCGAGCTGCACCGACAAGGTGGTGTCGAGCACGTCCGAGCTGGTCATGCCCTGGTGCATGAACCGCGCCTCGTCCCCCACCTGCTCGGCGACCCAGGTGAGGAAGGCGATCACGTCGTGCTTGGTCACCGCCTCGATTGCGTCGATCGCGGCGACATCGATCGCGGGATCGGTCTGCCACCAGCGCCACAGCGCCTCCGCGGCGGATTTCGGCACCACGCCCAGCTCCGCCAGCGCCTCGGTGGCGTGCGCCTCGATCTCGAACCAGATCCGGTAGCGCGCCTCCGGAGTCCAGATCGCGGCCATATCGGGGCGGGAATATCTAGGAACCATAAGGCTTTCGCTGAAGTGCCGGAAGAGTCACGGCCGATTAGCAGCAGAGTCGCGGGGGTTCAAATCGCAAACAGGGAACCTATATCCGCAAATATGGTTTTGATGTGGCCAAGTTTACAGCGGGTCGCCACAGAGTCGGCCCGCGGCTCGTGAGACACAAACAATAGGAGAAGGAAAGTGTTGAAGCATGCTCTTCTCGCCGGTGCGATGATCGTTGCTGCCCCGGCGTTCGCGCAGACTGCGCAGCCGGCGCCGGGTACTCCGGCAACCGGGTCGGCGATGCCGGCGGAGACTGGCCAGGTGCCGATGGACGGCACCACTTCGCAGCCGGGCCAGACCGCGCAGGTGCCGCAGGGCCAGACCAGCCCCGCCACGGCGACGCCGCAGGGCGCCCCGGCCGATGCCGCGCAGAGCGCGCAGACCACCGGCAGCCAGCCGCAGGCGGCGAGCAGCTCCCAGGTCGCCTCGGTGATCGACACCGAGTTCAAGACCTATGACAAGGATGCCAACGGGTCGCTGAGCAAGGCCGAGTTCGCCGAATGGATGAACGCGCTCAAGGCCAAGCAGCCGGGCGGCGCGGGGGCGATGGCGGACCCGAAGTGGAACGACGCCGCCTTCGCCCAAGCCGATACCGACAAGTCGGCGGTGCTGAGCAAGGCCGAGCTGACCGCTTTCCTGAGCGGCGGCGCATCGCAGAGCTAAACCGCTCTCAAAATGACCAGAACGGCCGCCGGAGCGATCCGGCGGCCGTTTCGCATGCGCTTCAGATCAGCCCCTTGGCGCGCAGGCTGGCGTGGCCGCTTGAACCCATGATGATATGGTCGTGCACCGAGATGTTCAGGGCGCGGCCTACGTCGGCGATCGCGCGGGTCACCTCGATGTCGGCGCGGCTGGGGGAGGGATCGCCGCTCGGATGGTTGTGGACCTATCGGCGTTCTCGGAAATCGACATGATAATCAATATGTTGCAATAAGACACGGTGGGAGTGGAGCCGTTAATAGGGGTATGTAATTCGCCTCGACTAGTCGAAAATTCGGTGTGCCCCGGCCGATCCCGCAAGGGACCGGACTTACACGCTGACGCATGACTTTCATGACTCATCGCCACTGCACGAACAAGGGCTAACCTCCGATGAGCCTGCGCACCGCAGTCGCCAGGTGTCCGGGCCAGCCCCCATCTCAATTGGTGTCGGCCTCAGATTGATCTGTGGCGGCAGACGCGAACTATATGCGCCTGCACGCGGTCAAGTTTGACCGATCCCATCGATCGAGCTCGTCTGTAGGATATAAGATCGCCTTGCCGATCTTGATATATGACGGCCCGATTCTCTTGCATCGCCAGTTTCGCAACGTGCCGTCGCTGACCTTGTTGCGATAGCGTTCGATGACCTCTTCGCAGGTCAGATAAGCAGGGTCAGACACGGCCTCTCCAGTGTAAAATGATAAATTGTGCAACAGCCTGTTGCACGAATGGAGGCTCGCACGCAGCCGCCCGACGGCTTGCAGGTCCGTCGCGAACGAAGCATTCGGAATTCGAGCGGCATGGCTATGCCATGCGGGGATCGTCGCCTGCTCGCCTCGCGGCGGCCCGCACCGCTCGGCTGTTTGCATATGATGTTGATCTCATCGCGCCCAGGTCTGCCCAAGCCTTCAGATATTCGAGAGCGTAGACCACCCGCAGCGATTGCCGACGCAGTGATCGGGCCGATGCCCGGGATCGTAGCGAGCCGACGGCTGGTGTCATCGGGCTCGGTGCCAAGCAAGAATCTGGGTTTCCAGCCGGTCGATCTCGCTTGCCAGAGATCGCAACTGCGCGCCGATTGTGTGTAGCGCGGATCGGGCATGCGCCGGCAACTCAGCCTGCCCGTTGTGCAGCAGCTTCATCAGCGCGCCTACGCCGGAAGGCCTTGGCCGGTGACAATGCCATACTCCGACAGGTGCGCTCGAAGAGCGTTGGTCAACGCGGTGCGTTGGGGGACCGGCAGGTCACGAGTTTTGTGAAGCATGAGCACCGCTTGCTGTTGGACGCTCTTCACAGCGACAAATCGCATAGTCGGTCGGGTCGCCGACTCGCAGATCGCCTCGGCGTCGGCAGCACCCGTCTTCCCCCGTTTCACATATGGCTTCACGTAGGCTGGAGGCATCAGCCGTACATCGTGGCCGAGAGCCCGGAGTTCGCGTCCCCAATGATGTGCCGACGCACAGGCTTCCATGCCGACGAGACATGGTGATAGCGACGCAAAGAATTTCAGCATCTCCGCCCGGCGCAGCTGCCGGCGGACTATAACTTTGCCATCGGCTCCGATCGCGTGGACTTGAAACACGCTCTTCGCGAGATCGAGGCCAACTGTAGCAATCTCCTCATGCATCGGGCGGCTCCCTTAGACCTGGCTCAACGTCCAGATCATCGCGCAGCTAGGCTGATGCGGGGACCGTCCACAGCATTAGGTCAGCCCATCGAATTACCCACAGTGCAATTTTTCCAGCGCATCCTTCTCGATCAAAGTCAGTTCCTCAATCGTCAGGTCGAGCGCGGTCCTCTGACTTTTGAGATCGACCAGCCTTTCCCGTATTCTGGCGATCAAGCGCTCCATCTGCTCCTTGTGGTCGGGATCGGCATCATAGAGGTCAAGAAACTCCTTGATCTCCTTGATCGAAAATCCCAGCCTCTTACCCCGCAGGATGAGCTGTATCCGTCCGATTTCGCGTTTTGAATAGGCCCGTGTGTTTCCGACCCGCTGGGGGAAGATGAGCCCTTCCTTCTCGTAAAATCGCAGCGTCCGAAGCGTGAGACCGAGTTCCTTGGCGACGTCTTGTATGCCCTGAACCCTGCTGTCCGTGTCGCCTCGAGCGCGAGGCTCGTGGCGAGCCACTGACGCGTCCGCCGACGACGCAGGCACTTGGGCGCTGTCCTGGTCGAGGTGGAGTGTTTTCTCCATAGCGGTACTCCAATCCTCCAAGCTACGCTGACGTCTGAACCAATCGCGAAGCTTGGCAGGGGATCGATGCTCAAGCGAGCTTTTTGTTCTCGTCTTCGATCAACTCTTTCTTGGAAAGCTTTCCAATCAGCGTCTTGGGGAGACTGTCCCTGAACTCGAAGGCCTTGGGCATCTCGATCTTGCTGAGGCGATCCTGGAGGAATGCCTTGAGCTCATCGGCGGTGAGACTCGCGTCGTCGTTGAGGGCGATGAAGAGCTTTGGTGACTGACCGCGATATGCATCGGGTATGCCGATGGCGACGGCTTCCTTGATCGCTGGATGCTGATAGGCCGCGTCCTCGATGATCCTTGGGTAGACGTTATAGCCGCCGCAGAAGATGATGTCCTTGATGCGGTCGACCAGAAACAGATAGCCGTCCTCGTCGAGATAGCCGATGTCGCCTGTGCGCAGCGCGCCGTCGACGAACACCGCGGCCGTATCGTCCGGACGCTGCCAATAGCCCTTCATAACCTGCGGACCGCGCGCGCAGACCTCGCCGCGCTCGCCCTGGCCAAGTATGTGGGAGGGGTTTGCCGGGTCGCGGATCTCGATGATGGTGCCTGGGAAAGGCTGGCCGCAGCTATTGTCCTTGATCAGCCCGAACAAGGGGTTGCAGGCAATGATTGGAGCGGTTTCGGAGAGGCCGTAGCCCTCGACCACTCTGGCTCGCGTACGCGCTTCGAACTGCTCGCGCACTTCGAGCGGGAGCGGCGCCCCGCCGGAAATGCACGCGCGCACTTCGGAAAGATCGGGTACCTCCTCATCGGGAAGACCGTTCAGGGCGACGTAGATCGTCGGCACGCCGAAGAATTGGGTCGGGGGTTTGCGCTTCATGGTCTTGAGCACCTGCTTCATTTCGAAGCGCGGGAGCAGGACCATCTCGGCGCCGATCTCGACCGAGAAGTTGAGGACGGTGGTCAGCGCGAAGACGTGGAACATGGGCAGGACACCGAGTGTGCGCTCCTGCTGCGGGCGAAGGCCGCCGACATGCACCACCATCTGCGCGCTGTTCGCGGTCAGATTGGCGTGAGTGAGCATCGCTCCCTTGGGGACTCCGGTCGTGCCGCCGGTATATTGCAGAACGGCCACATCGTCCGGATCGGTTGCGACGGGGTCGGGGGCCGCCGGATTGGCGAGCAAGGCCTTGAGGCGGACATGCAGGCGCTCGTCGAGGATTCTCGCATGCTCCTTTCGCTTGAAGAGCATGAAGCCAAGCCCCTGAAGGCTGGGCAACATGTCGCGCATTCCGCAGAGCACGATTTTGTCGATCCCCGCGCGGGGCGCAACCGCCTGCACCTTGTCGTGGATCATGCGGATGTCGGGCACCGCGATCATGCGGGTACCCGAATCCTTGATCTGATGTTCAAGCTCTCGCTCGGTGTAGAGCGGATTGAAATTGACGATGATTGCCCCGACGCGCAGCGCGGCAAAGTAAAGGATCACGAAATAGGGACAATTGGGCAGGCACAGGCCGAACCGATCGCCCTTTTTGAGGCCCTGATCCTGCAATCCCCGCGCGGCGCGCTCGACAAGCTTCGCCAGCTCAGCGTAGCTCCAGCTACGCCCCATAAAATCGATCGCCGGGCGCTCGGGATACAGCTTGACCGCGTTGTCGAGCAGGTCGGTCAGGAGCCGCCGGGGGATCGGCGGCTCCTCCGGGAGGGGCGATTCGCTGAAGGCGGGCTCCGACATGGCTGCCTCCAGCATCAGAAGTGGAAATGTCCGCCGAGCGACAACACCACGGCATGCGCATCTTCGAGCTTGCCGTTGACGATGATCGGGGTTTGCACCGCTGTTCCGGCGTAGGCGGCGGTAGTCCTGTCGATGGTTGCATCCTTGAAGGCGATATAGGCGGCGGCCGCGTCGATCGTGAAGCGCGAGGAGACGGCGTAGCTCGTCCCCGCAGCGAAGTTCCAACGGTTGCTGTCGGGCACACGCGCGTCGCGGTTGCCGTCTTGCGTGGGCGTCTGTCCATGTTGCACGCCGGCGCGGACGGTCCATTGCGGCGAGACCGCATAGTCTACGCCGCCCGCCAGGCTCCATGTATCGCGGTAATTCTCCGGGATGGCGGCGTTGAGCGGCGCACCCAGCCGGATCGCATCGAACTTGGACCAGCCCATGCGCACCGCCTGGGCGTTGAGGGTCAGCTTCGGCGTGACGGCGACGCGTGCGCCGAAGATGGCCTGCCAGGGCGTTCGGAAGGTCGCGTCGGTGTTGATCACATTGTTCTGGCCAGCAAGCGGCCCCAGGAGACCCGTGGTCGTGATCGAGCCCTTGAGCGTGTGCTTGACGCTCGACTTGTAGCTTGCCCCCAGGGACACTGGCCCCGCGCGATACTGGACGCCTGCCGACCAGCCCAGATCCCAGCCGTTGCCGTCGAGTTCCTGATGGCCATCGGCGAGGAGCGGCGAGAGGTTGGGCAGATAGTTGGAAAGGGTCGCGTCGGCATATTCGACGTTGAGCGCGCCGCCGATACTCAGATTGGGCGTCAGCAGGAAGGCGACCGAGGGTTGAATGTCGTATGTGCGCAGCTTGGTCTTGTCCGCTGTATAGCGCACCCAGCTCGTCGCTTCGTAATCGGTCGTGAAGCTGTACGGCGATGCGATGGTGAGGCCAACGGCTAGCTGCGGCGATAGCGCGACTGCGATCGCGCCGGAGGGCAGGAGTCCATTATTGATCGGGTTGCGCGACCGCTGGTCGCCACCGATGGCTGCGGGAGCCTGGCTCGGACGGACAATCAGTGTACTGACGTTGTCGACCGAGCCTTTGGGCAGGATGGCGCTCGCAGCGATATGCGCGTCGATCCCTTCGACGCCGCCGATCGCGGCCGGATTCCACCAGAGGGACTGCGATCCCTGATCGGCGACCTCGCCGGAAAAAGCGCGGCCTGCGCCGCGCGCCGACTGCTCCTGCAGATAGAAGCCCTGTGCCTGCGCCATGTGCGGCACCAACAGACCGGCCATCAAGGCCGAACTTGCCGCCCCGATTTTCAGACACTTACCCCGCATGCTCCACCTCCCTTTTGTTGAACCTTGAAATCCTTGCAGACTAGCGAACCCGGACCCAGGTTTGCGTCTTGCAGAGCGGCCAGACGATGCAGCCCTTGAGCTTGAGATGGTCGCGATCGACCATCGTCACCGTTGCGCCATAGGTGCCGCCGTCCTCGGCATTGTAGATGCTGCCCCCCGACCAGCTGTCGGAACTCCAGCGGAAGCCCTGGAGAATCTGCAGACCGCGCAGTTCGCGTGCGCGCAATTCCGGCTTCTTGTTCTTTTCGTC
Source organism: Sphingomonas sp. (assembly GCF_042096255.1). Taxonomy (GTDB): domain Bacteria; phylum Pseudomonadota; class Alphaproteobacteria; order Sphingomonadales; family Sphingomonadaceae; genus Sphingomonas. Next base: position 87,549 of record NZ_JBELLZ010000002.1, read on the forward strand.
GCGCAACTGTGGGTTTGCACGAATACCGTCCGAACTGACCAGCGTGCCGCAGATCGACGCGCCGCAGCGCGTGATCTCGACGATGCCGTGCCGGCTTTCGGTCTGCCAGCGGCCCACGACGGTATCCGCAGGCAGGGACGCTGCTGCCGCAGCCAATGCTATCAGGACGATCGACATATCCTCTCCTGTAAGTGCTGCGCCGCTTTGAAGTGGCTGTCTTGCCTACGATCGATGCGATACTCGGCGAATCGACCTGCCCTTACCTTCTAAGTGACGTATAGGTTAGTCAAGGGCATAAATCGTCAATATGATGCCGATTAGGTCTTCGACGCGTCTCGAGGTGTCAATCGCTGCCGCGAGCGGGATGCACGGCAGACGGAAGGTCTCTGGTTGCACGCTTGCGCGCCTGCGCCATTGCGACAAAGGCGCCCACACACAGGAGGGGCGCGAAAGCGCCGAGCACCAATGTCGCGGAGAAGGTCGGTACGAGCTTTTCGATCGCCTTGAGCGGATAGCTGACGAGACCGAGCGTGTAATAGCTCACTGCGATGGCCGAGAGGCCTTCGACGAGGTGTTGCAGGCGCAACTGCATCCGCGCGCTGCGATCGACCGAAGCCAGAAGCCTGGCATTCTGGTTTTCGATCTGGGTTTCGATACGCGCGCGCAGGAGCGCGGTGAACTGCGCAGCGCGCAGGCTGATCTGGGCAAGCCGCGTCTGGAAATCGCGGCAGGTGCGTACGGCCGGGTAGAAGCGGCGTCCGATAAAATCGCCCAGCGATTGATGATCGGCGATCGGGCGGACATGGAGCTCGGCCAGTCGCTCGGTGACGATTTTGCCATAGGCGGAGGTGGCGCTGAGACGCTGATCCGTCTCGCTCGACAGGGCAAGGAGACGAGCGGTGAGACTGGACAGCGACGCGAGCAGCATGTCGTCGCTCTGACCAGTTCCAACAAGTGCGCGCCCGGTTTCGTCGAGATCGCGTTCGATGGCATCCAGCCTTGCCCAGCCGGCGCGCGCGACCGGGAGGCCGAGCAGGGACAGATTGCGGTAGTTGCCGAGTTCCTGAAGTCGCTGGATGCTGCGGGAGAGCTCGCCATCGCCCGCCCCATTGGCCGATATGATCAGGCGCCCGAAGCCTTCGTCGTGAATACGAAAATCGGTCCAAATACGAATCTTTTCCCCGACGAGGCAGGATATGAGGTCGGAGGGATGAAAGCCTGCACGCTGCGCCAGGGCTTCAGCGCCGCTGTCGTCCGTGACGATGAAGATCTGGGTTGCACGCACGACATGCCCCGGAAGACAGGTCATCCAGTCGACCGCCGCCGCCAGAGGACCGACGCCGGGCAAGGTCCATGGCTCCTGCTCCGTTGCCGAATGAACGCCTGTCACGGTCGTCGTTATGGCTTCGCTATGCTTTTCCCATCCGATCCGACAGCGCTCGGACCATTCCAGTTCGAGGTGCCGCGTGCCGCGATCCAAAGAGGCGCCGGAACATCGTTCGAGTGCGTCCCATTCCTCGTCCTGCACGGCATCACCAACGAGCCTGACGATCTGATAAGCGACCGCCGGCGGGTCGAGGCGCGGAAAGCGGCGCAAATGCATCTCGTTGACGATCTGGCGCCGCAGCGGATGCTCGGAGAAATGCATGAGCGCCTTCCTTCGTCGGACCTGGGCCAGGTCTGGCGCGGGCGTCCGCTCTGCGTGACTGCCCGCCGGTCGCGCCACCGTCTTCCCCGCGTGCGCCTAGGCTTCGAATCGCTTGAGCACGTCCAGACGCACTCCATGTGCCAAAGAATCTAGTTGACGTATAGGTCATTATGAGCACCATTAGGTCAATGGCAATGTGCGATTCTCGGAGAGGTTACGATCGATGCGTAATGTGGTAATTGCGGGCTATGCCCGGTCTCCCTTCCATCTGGCGGGGAAGGGCGCTCTTGCGCGCGTTCGACCTGACGATCTCGCCGCCCAGGTCATCTGCGGTCTGATCGAGCAGACCGGCGTCAAGGCTGAGGATATCGAGGATATCGTGCTTGGCTGCGCCTTTCCCGAGGGCGAGCAGGGCCTCAACGTCGCGCGCCTGATCGGTCTTCTCGCCGATCTGCCGCTTTCGGTCGGGGGCATGACCGTCAATCGTTTCTGCGGTTCGTCGATGAGTTCGGTGCATATCGCTGCCGGTCAGATTCAGCTTGGCGCGGGCGAGGCGTTCATTTGCGCGGGCGTGGAAGCGATGAGCCGGGTGCCGATGATGGGGTTCAACCCTCTGCCCAATCCTGAGCTCGCGAAGAAGAATGCCGGCGCCTATATGGGCATGGGCGACACGGCCGAGAATGTCGCGACCAAATATCAGATCAGCCGTGCGCAGCAGGAAGCCTTTGCGGTCGCCAGCCAGGACAAGGCGGCCGCCGCGATCGCGGCTGGCAAGCTCGCGGCCGAGATCGTTCCGATCACGACCAAGGCCGGCGTGGTCGACAAGGACGGCACGCCGCGCCCCGGCACCACGGCCGAAGCGCTTGCCGGCCTCAAGCCGGCGTTCAGCCAGGACGGTACGGTAACAGCCGGGACGTCATCGCCGCTGACCGACGGCGCCAGCGCGGTTCTGGTGACCAGTGAGGACTATGCGCGCGAGCATGGCTTGCCGATCCTTGCCCGCATCAAGTCGGTGGCCGTGTCGGGCTGTCAGCCCGAGATCATGGGGATCGGACCGGTCGAGGCCTCGCGCAAGGCGCTGGTGCGTGCCGGTCTCACCGTCGATCAGCTTGACGTTGTCGAACTCAACGAAGCCTTTGCGAGCCAGTCACTGGCCTGCATCAGCGATCTGGGGCTCGACCAGTCGAAGGTCAATCTGGACGGCGGCGCTATCGCGATCGGGCACCCGCTGGGTGCCACGGGTGCGCGGATCGTCGGCAAGGCTGCGGCTCTGCTGAAGCGCGAAGGCGGCAGCTACGCGCTGGCGACCCAGTGCATCGGCGGTGGTCAGGGCATCGCCACCATCCTGGAGGCGGCGGAATGAGCGAGCAGGCCATCAAGCCAGCCGGCGCCCCGCCGGAAGCCATCAGGAAGGTCTGCGTGATCGGCGCAGGCGTCATGGGCGCCGGCATCGCAGCGCAGGTCGCCAATGCCGGCGTGCCGGTGCTGCTGCTCGATATCGTGCCCAAGGAGGGCGGCGATCGTGACGCCGTGGCGAAGGGTGCGGTCGCGAAGATGCTGAAGACCGATCCGGCGCCCTTCATGTCGAAGGCTGCGGCGAAGCTCGTTGAAACGGGCAATATCGACGACCATCTCGAGCGGGTGGCCGAATGCGACTGGATCGTCGAGGCGATCGTCGAACGCCTCGACATCAAGCAGGCGCTCTACGCCAAGCTCGAGCAGCTCAAGCGTCCGGGCACGGCGGTATCGTCCAATACCTCGAC
>NZ_JBELLZ010000003.1:0-82185 GCF_042096255.1 Sphingomonas sp.
ATCTGGATCGCCCAGCCGAGCCGCGTCATCGCGTCACGCCCGGAACACCACCGGCGTGCCCGCCTTCACCATCAGAGCCACGCGCGCCGCATCCCAGTTGGTCAGCCGCACGCAGCCGTTGGACTGGGCCCGGCCGATCTGCTGCGGCTCGCCGGTGCCATGGATGCCGTAATGCTCCTTCGACAGGTCGATCCACACCACGCCGACCGGGTTGTTCGGACCCGGCGGGATCAGCTGCGCAGCCTTGCTGTTGCTGACCGACTTCAGGATCTTCGGGTTCATCTTCCAGTCGGGGTTGGGCGAGACGTGGAGGACCTTCCAATTGCCCAGCGGCAGCGGATCGCGCGCCGACCCCATCGTGGCGGTGTAGAGCCCAAGCAGCTTGCCGTTCGGCCCCTCCACGCGCAGCACGCCCTCCGACTTGTCGACCACGATCCGCTCGGCCTGCGGCACCTTTGCTTCGACGTTGAGCGACGCCAGGGTCGCGCGCCACTCGGGAGTGGCGTCCTCCGGATAGGCGCGGGACGAGGGCAGCGAGTTGGGCACGGTGATCTTCGTTCCCGGCGTGATCTGCCGTACACCTGGGTTCAGCTCCGACAGCACCTCGGGCGTGGTGTGGAAGCGCTCGGCCAATTTCTCCAGGGGGCGGGTATAGGCCATCCGCTCTAGCTTGGCCTGATCGGCATAATCCTCCGGGATCGGGTTGACGAACGGGCCGGTGAACGCCTCGCGGTCAAGCTCCAGCGTCATCGTCGGCCGGGCGGCGCGATAGGGATATAGTGCGCGCAGCGTCGCGCGGTCGGGCTTGCCGGTGACCTTGAGCCCGCGGCTCTCCTGGAACCCCTTGAGCGCATTGACCAGCGACGGCCCGCCGCGCCCGTCGAGGATGCCGGGGCCGAAGCCGAGCTTGTCGAGGATTACCTGGACGTGGAGGATGCCGCGGTCGATCGGCGGCCTCGCCGAGGAGGCAGCGGGCGAAGCAGGCTGCGCGGTTGCCGCCACACCCGCCACAGCGAGGGCCGAGGCGGCGAAGGTGATCCGAAACATCTGGTCATCCCATACGGTTACGCTCGCCTGGAGAACGGATCAGGTCCTGCTTGTTTCCCCACCGGAACGAGCGAGCACCTCAGCGAAGGCGCGCACCGCCGCCGCCTCGTCGCCGCCCCACACCGCGCCCGACACCGCCAGGAAGTCCGCGCCCGCCGCGACCAAAGGCGCGGCATTGCCCGGCGTGATCCCGCCAATCGCAACGCAGGGCAGCTCGAACAGCGCCGACCACCAGGACAGGATCACCGGCTCGGGATGGTGGTGCACCGCCTTGGTGGTAGTGGGAAAGAAGCTGCCGAACGCGACATAGTCCGCGCCCGCCTCCCCGGCCGACATCGCCAGATGGCGGCTGTCGTGGCAGGTGACGCCGATCTGCACCGATGGCCCCAGCACCGCGCGCGCCTCGCGCGGGTCGCCGTCGTCCTGCCCCAGGTGGACGCCATCCGCGCCGATCCGCTTCGCCAGGCTGACGCTGTCGTTGACGATGAACGCCACCTCGCGATCGGCGCAGAGGCGCTGGAGCCGCTCTGCCAACCGCGCCGCCTCATGCTGGTCGACGTCCTTCACCCTGAACTGGAACGCCGCGACCGGCCCAGCGTCGAGCGCGCGGGCGAGCCGGTCGGGAAAGCCGCCGCCCACGTCCAGCGGCGAGATCAGGTAGAGCTGGCACGCCGGCCGCCGATCGTCGCGCACGAAGTGTGTCGCGAAATCGGGATCGAGCGGGCCGAGGGGATCGTCAAGGTCGGTCATCCCCGCGCCGGTAGCGCGGGGATGGGTCCGGGGAAAGGTCAGGCGGCCACCGCGCTCTTCTGCGTCGACGCCGCGTAGATCTCATCGATCGCCGCGCCCAGCGCCGCATCGAACGCCGCATCCGTCATGCCGTCGCGCAGGTCCTCCAGCAGCGCGCGGCTGAAGCTGGCGATGATGCCGTGGTTCTTCGCGAGCTCGACACACGCATCGGCGCGCGAATAGCCGCCCGACAGCGCCACCACCCGCAGCACGCGCGGATGCTCCACCAGCGGGCGGTGCAGGTCCGGCGTCTCGGGCAGCGACAGCTTGAGCATCACCTGCTCGTCCCCCGGCATGGCATCCAGCGCCGCGATCAGCGCGTCGCGCAGCAGCACGTCGGCCGCGCCGCGCTCGGCGCTCTTGATGTTGACCTCGGGCTCAAGGATCGGGACCAGTCCGTGCGCCAGCACCTGCTGCCCAACTTCGATCTGCTGCGCCACGATCGCGCGGATGCCCGCCTCATTGGCAAGGTTGACCACCGAACGCTCCTTGGTGCCGAACACGCCCAGTCCCCGCGCACGATCCAGCAGGCTGCCCAGCTCCGGCATCGGCTTCATCAGCTGGACGCCATCGGCCTCCGCCTCCAGCCCCTTGTCGATCTTGATGAAGGGCACGACGCCGCGGGCGTGGAGGACGCTGGGGATGGTCTCGCCATCGGCATAGCCGTCCATGGTCCGCTCGAACAGGATCGCGCCGATCACCTTGTCGCCGGTGAACGCGGGCGAGGTGATGATGCGGGTGCGCATCTGGTGGATCAGCGCAAACATCTCCTCGTCGCCCGAATAGCGATCCGCCTCGATGCCATAGCCCTTGAGCGCCTTGGGCGTGGACCCGCCGCTCTGGTCCAGTGCGGCGATGAACCCGCGGCCGTCGCGCATCTTGGCGGTCATCTCGTCGAACTGCATCGCATCCCCCTGTTTATCGCTCGTGTTGCGCTGCACCCTAACCATCCCGCCGTTTCGGCTCAACAGCCGGTTGCGGCCTTCGCGACATCGTGGCAGCTTCATTCCGGGAAAGATGGGGGTCGTCTTGAAGCTATGTTATCGTGCGGGTGCCGCGGCACTCGCGTTGCTGTCTGTGCCTGCCTCGGGGCAGAATGCCGCGATGACCGCCGACGGTGCTGCCAAGGCGTTCGGCACACGCGAACTGATCCAGCAGATCAGCCTGTCACCCGACGGAACTAAGGTGGCCATTGTCGCGCCGAACGGCGGCAAGGGCACGCTGGTGATGATCGCGGACCCGATCAAGGGCGGCGACCCGGTGACGATCCTGCGCACCGATGGCGAACCGGAGCGGGTCACCTCCTGCGGCTGGGTCACCGACGCCCGTCTGGCCTGCCAGATCTACTTCGTGTCGGCGGACCTCGATCTGAAGCTGGGCGTCACGAGGGTGATGTCGCTGAACATCGACGGGAGCGACGGCAAGCTGCTGAGCGGCAACACGTCCAGCCGCGCAATGGGCTTCGCGCAATATGGGGGCGGTATTCTCGATTGGGCGGCCGACGATAAGGGTGGCGTGCTGATGCAGCGCGTTCATGTGCCCGAGCGCACGATCGGCACGCGCCTCGCCAGCGATGCCGAAGGACTTGGCGTCGAACGGATCAACGCCGTCACTGGCCAGCGTTCGCCGGTGGAGCCGCCGCGCGAATATGCGGCCGAGTACATCAGCGACGGCCGCGGCGTGGTCCGCATGATGGGGTTGATGGCGCCGGCGCCAGGCGGCCAGATCAGCGACCAGATCGCCTATTCCTACCGCAAGAAGGGCGAGCGCTCCTGGCAGTTGCTCGGTTCGATCACGCGGGACACCGTCGGGTGGAACGGCTTCAATCCCGCTGCGGTCGATCCGGACCTGAACGTCGCCTACGGCTTCGATCGGCTGGACGGGCGCAAAGCGCTGTTCAAGATCGCGCTGGACGGCAGCGCCAGCCGCGAACTCGTTCTGGCGCACCCGGAGGTCGATGTCGATGGCGTCGTCAGCATCGGCAGGCAGCATCGCGTGGTCGGGGTAAGCTATGCCACGGAGGCGCGACGGACCGAGTTCTTCGACCCCGAGCTGCGCCGGTTGCGCGATATGCTGGGCAAGGCACTCAAGGCGCCGACATTGAGCTTTGTCGACGCCTCCACTGACGAAAAGACCCTGCTTCTTTATGCGGGCAGCGACACCGACCCGGGCCGCTACTACCTTTTCAACAAGGGGAGCCGCGAACTGACCGAGGTGCTGGCGGTCCGCCCGCAGCTGGCACAGGTGCGGCTCGGGACGATGCGCCCCATCCGCTATCCCGCTGCGGACGGCACGATGATCCCCGGGTACCTCACCCTGCCCACCGGCAGTCATGGCAAGGGGCTGCCCGCGATCGTCATGCCGCATGGCGGGCCGGGTGCGCGCGACGAATGGGGGTTCGACTGGCTGGTCCAGTTCTTCACCGCGCGCGGCTATGCCGTCCTCCAGCCCAACTACCGTGGCTCCACCGGCTATGGCGTGGCGTGGTTCCAGAAGAACGGATACCAGTCGTGGCGCACCGCCGTCGGCGATGTGAACGATGCCGGCCGCTGGCTGCAGGCGCAGGGCATCGCCGCTCCCGGAAAGCTTGCCATCGTCGGCTGGTCCTATGGCGGCTATGCCGCGCTCCAGACCTCGGTGCTCGACCCCGCGCTGTTCAAGGCGATCGTCGCCATCGCACCCGTGGTCGATCTCGGCATGCTGAAGGACGAATCGCAGCGCTTCACCAATCATGCGGTCATGACCCGTTACATCGGCAGCGGACCGCATATCCGCGAAGGCTCGCCGCTCCAGAACGTGGAAGCGATCAAGGCGCCGGTCCTCCTGTTCCACGGTGATCACGATCTCAACGTGAGCGTCGACCAATCCCGCGCCATGGAGAAGCGGCTGCGCAATGCCGGCAAGAAGGTCGGCTATGTCGAGTTCAAGAACCTCGACCACCAGCTGGACGATTCCACCGTGCGGACGCAGATGCTGGCGAAGTCGGATGCGTTCCTGAGCGCTTCGCTGGGGCTCGGCGCACCCTGACCTTGCACGCGCGCGCGCCTTCCGCTAAGGGCGCGCGCTTCCAGCGCATTTGTGATGGAATCCATGCGGGAGGGCGCTTCGGCGCCCGCTTGTACCGCTCGACTTGAACAGGGCCGGGCGCTGTTGCGCTCTGACCCCCTATAGAGTGACGTGACATGGCAAAGAAGATCACCGGCTATATCAAGCTGCAGGTGCCCGCCGGCGCCGCCAATCCCTCGCCGCCGATCGGCCCTGCTTTGGGTCAGCGCGGCGTGAACATCATGGAGTTCTGCAAGGCGTTCAACGCCCAGACGGGTGACATGGAGAAGGGCTCGCCCCTCCCCACCATCATCACCGTCTATGCGGACCGCTCGTTCACCTTCGAGACCAAGACCCCGCCTGCGACCTTCCTGATCAAGAAGGCGCTGAACCTGAAGTCGGGCTCCAAGGAGCCGGGCAAGGCCAGTGCCGGCAAGATCACCCGCACGCAGCTGTCCGAGATCGCCCAGGTCAAGATGAAGGACCTGAACGCGAACGACATCGCCGCGGCGACGAAGATCATCGAAGGTTCCGCCCGCGCGATGGGCCTCGAAGTGGTGGAGGGCTGAGGCCGTGGCGAAGATTTCCAAGAAGCAGAAGGCCTGGACCATCGACCGTGAGAAGCTGCACGGCGTCGATGAGGCGATCGGCCTCGCGAAGACCAACGCCACCTCCAAGTTCGACGAGACCATCGAGGTCGCGGTGAACCTGGGCGTCGATCCGCGCCACGCCGACCAGATGGTCCGCGGCGTCGTCAACCTGCCCAAGGGCACCGGCAAGACGGTGCGCGTCGCGGTGTTCGCGCGCGGCGCCAAGGCCGAGGAAGCCACGGCGGCAGGGGCGGACGTCGTCGGTGCCGAGGACCTGATGGAGACCATCCAGGGCGGCACCATCGACTTCGACCGCTGCATCGCGACGCCCGACATGATGGGCATCGTCGGCCGCCTCGGCAAGGTGCTGGGCCCCAAGGGCCTGATGCCGAACCCGAAGCTGGGCACGGTGACGATGAACGTCGCCCAGGCGGTCAAGGACGCCAAGGGCGGCCAGATCGAGTATCGCGTTGAAAAGGCCGGCATCATCCACTCCGGCATCGGCAAGGCGAGCTTCCCGGCCGAGGACCTGCGCGCGAACTTCGACGCGCTGGTCGACGCGCTGGTGAAGTCCAAGCCGTCGGGCGCGAAGGGCAAGTACGTCAAGAAGGTCGCGATCTCGAGCTCGATGGGCCCGGGGATCAAGGTCGACACCGCCGAGGTGGCGGGCGCGTAAGCCGAAGCGGCACACGGGCAGCCCTGCTGCCCGTGAGACCGCGCCCGGTCGGCCGACGCAGCGAAGCTGCGATCGACGGGATCGAATTCACTTCGATCCCGGCCTTGGAGCAGAATGACGGAAGGGTCGGGAGCGACCCCGGCTCTTTTCGTTTGTGTCGTTGAAGGTCGCCTGCTTGATTGCGGCGATCAGCTGCCTTCCGCCCAAACCGTCAGCCCGGCCCTGTGCCGGGATCCACCGCGTCCGGAAAACGATCGTCCGAACCGCTTGCCTGCTGCTCGCCCCACGTTGGTCCCCGGCACGAGACTGGGGGACAGGATCGCCGCAGTTAGGGGGGTTAGTTGCCGCTCAGCCTGACAGCACATCGACCTCTGATTGACGAACCCACCCCCGCTTACAGGTGGTTGCTTTCTGCACGTGTAAGCCTTTAGTGGTTCCCGGACAGGGATAATGAGTAGCTTCAAAGCGAACCTCAACCCAATCTTTTGTCTCATCGCAGACGTAGACTTTTGCACCAGTTTTCAGCGTCCTCACTCGCCGCGCGCCTGCGGTCGGGGCCGCGTAAGCGGTCACACTACGTTGCTGGCGAACCGGCCTGATCTTCGCGTAGTTGCAAGTATATGAAGGTGCCGGGGCGGACAATGCGAGGACGGTTACTAAGAACATCCAGCAAGTTTAGTGCAATAACGAAAGACCGCAACTGGGCGTCTGCGGACCGGCCGCTTTTGGCCCAACAGCAGCCGCTCCGCTCACGCGGCGCGCCAGTGCCCCGCAGGGTGATCCATTCCCCGCGAATCAGCGTTTGTCGCCTCCCCGGCGAACGCCGGGGCCCAGTTGGGAGCGGCCCGATGCTGGGCTCCGGCGTTCACCGGGGAGGACGCTTCATCCATGTTCCGGCATCCATCGTTGAATCGTAATCCGGCTGCCGCCGTTCAAAACAGCCGCCACATGCTCCGCGAGCAGACAGCGATATCCAGCCACAATCTCCAAACAAACGCTGTCCTACAAGCCGTAGCTCAGCTATAAGGACCACCGCTCTTTCGATCGTTCAACGTTCTGCATCCGCCGCGATTACACCTCGCCCGGCGCGTGAGATGGCGCATACTTCTCGGGTATGCCCGCACGTCAGAGAACCACGTCGACAGTGTCAAGTTAGTGTCAACTTCCAGATCGCGGCACCCCCCAGCCTCACCCGAAGAACAGCTCCAGCTGCCGCCGCGCATTGACCGCCAAGTCGAACTCCCGCTCCACATGCGTCCGCCCACGCCGCGCCATTGCCAGCGCCGCCGCCGGATCGCGATACACCCGCAGCAACGCCGCGCCCAAAGCCGCCGCATCCGCCTGCGGCACCAGCAGCCCGGTCACCCCGTCCTCGATCAGCTCGGGGATGCCCGAGATGGCGGTGGTGATCGCCGGGCGCTGATAGGCCAGCGCCTCGATCATCACATTGGGGATGCCCTCCTGCCGGCCGTTCGGGCCGATCACGCTGGGCGCCACGCAGACGCTGGCCTCGCCATAAGCCGCGGCGACCTGCTCGAAGGGCCTGGCGCCGTGGAAGGTGATCCGGTCGGCGAGGCCGAGCGCCACCGCCTTCGCCTGCAACGCCTCGGCGCTGGGCCCCTGCCCGATCGCGTCGAGCCGCCAGTCGCCGAGCTGCCCGCCCACCTGGGCCAGCGCGTCGAGCAGGTGCTCCACCCCCTTCTTCGGCTCCAGCGCGCCGACGTAGAGGATGCGGAACGGCTCGGTCGAGGGCACCGCCTCCACCGCCGCGATCCGCCCCACGTCGACGCTGGAGTGGATGACGTGCAGCTCACGGTCCGACATCCCCCGCACCCGCTCGCGCAGGAAGCGCGCGCCGAAGTCGCTGACCGTGCGCACCGCCTTCGCCTCGCCCAGCTTCTCGGCCAGCAGCGCCTGGGTGCGGAAAATGTCATGCGCCCGGCAGCTCACCGAATAGGGCAGCCCGCCCGCGCGCTGCCCCAGCCACGCCGCCGTCGCCGGGTGGCCGGCGAATTCGGCATGGACATGGGTGCAGCCCTGCGCCCGCGCATCCTCGGCGATCGCCAGGGCCTTGGGCAGCAGGGCCAGCGACTTGGCAAGCATCTTCGGGTGCCGCGCATAGGCCGCGGTCATCTGCGCCACCGCCCGGCCCAGCGACGCCGGCCGCCGCGCCATCGCCCGCGCCACCGCGCCCGGCTGGACGAAGCCCACCTCGCGCACCCAGCCCCGCGTCGGCGCGGCAAAACCGTGCAGCGGCTGATCGTGGCGGAAGGGCGCTAGATGGTAAAGCACCACTTCGCAGCCCATCTCGTGCCACGCCATCAAGTCGCGATAGATGAAGGTCTCGGTCGACTTGGGATATTCGGTGACGATCACCGCCAGCTTCATGCGCGCTCCCCAACCCTGATCTTTCCGGCCCTGATCCGGCCGCACTGGATCGCCAGCGCGATCAACAGCCACAGGTAGCGCATGTCCTTGTGCGGCATGAAGAAACACCCGACCAGCAGCGCGACCAGCGCCACGAGCACCGCAAAGGTGACCCGCGCCAGCTCCGGCGATCCCGCCAGCGCCCGGCGCAGCTGGAGGAAGCAATGGGTCAGCAGCGTCGCGAAGAGGGCAAAGCCGACCACGCCCAGCTCGGTCATCACGTCCAGGTACGTGTTGTGGAGCTCGCGCGGGAACGGGATGCGGCCGGGCATCCAGCGATACGGATCGGTGATGTAGTAAAGCGGGAAATTGCCCGGCCCCACCCCCCAGATCGGCGACTGGCCGATCAGGTCCGCGCCAATCCGCAGATAGCTGATCCGGCGGAACAGGGTCTGGTCCTTGCCGAAATCTCCGATCGCGGCGAACCGCTCCCACAGGGTCGGCGGCGCGAACATCAGCCCCACCGCACCGGCTATGCCCGTCGCCACCAGGATCAGCGGGAATGCCTTGTGTTTCCGGAGCGAGAGCAGCACGATCCCCGCGCCCGCCCCGAACCCCAGGATCGCGCTGCGCGCCGACATCAGCGCCAATGCCGCCGCGCCGACCAGCACCACGCCAGCGAGCACGAGGCGGAAGCGCTTCTCGCCCGAGAACAGCAGGCCCAGCGCGAGCGCGACGCTGGTCATCAGCATCTGCGCCGCAGTGGTGGGGTTCTGGTCCGACGCGCCGGCGGAGCGGGCGACGCCCTCGAAGTCCGCGGTCACCGCCGCCAGCGCGGTCGAGAAGATGCGCGTGCCCGAGCGCGATTCGAGGATCACCACCACCGAGGCGAACGCGCCCGCGAGGATCATCGCCCAGACGATCGCGAGCAGGTGGCCCGGCCGGTCCGCGACCAGCATCAGGCACAGCGCCGGCAGCACCGCGGTCGAGATTTTGACCAGATAGTCATAGCCTTCGGTCCGGTGCTCGCTCAGCGTCCAGCACACCACCATCCACAGCAGCAGCACCAGGATCAGCCGCGCGCCATCGGTCCCCCGCGCGCAAGACGGCAACCCGCCCGACAGCAGCAGCAAGAAGGCGCTGGCCGGCACCCCCGCGATCATCAGCGCCAATGGCGACGCCGGGCCGACGGCGAGACGGTTCGACACCGCATCGAGTTGCGTGAACAGCGCGAAGCCGCAGAGCAATACGACCGCGACCAGCCGCACCGTCTCCGCCGGCAGCGCGAGGGGGCGCGGGTCAGCCGCCGAGAGGGACGACATGCACCGGGCGCCCGGCGAAATTGGCCAGCCGCCGCGCCTCCGCCACCAGTGCGTCTTCCTCGTCGGCGGCGACCGCGACCAGGATCGGGCCGTCATTGTGCGCGAGGATGGTGCCCGCACCAAAGCCGCCGCCCGCGTAGATCAGCGGCTTGCCGGCGCCGCGGGGCAGCGCGCGCACGCCTTCGGACCAGTCGACGGTGCGCACCGGTGCGCCCAAAGCGGCGCGATAGGCGTGGATCAGCTGGTAGAGCCGCTGCGCGCCCTCGGCCTCGCCGGTCGCGGCGATGGTCAGCGGCCGGTCGGCGTCGAGCGCATCGCCAAGCCATTCCGCCACCTTCGCGCCGATGCCGCGGGCCTCGGCAGCGTTGTAATGACGGCCGTTGCGTGGCGGCGGCAGCAGATAGCCGAAGACGCGATCGTTGATGGGTGACTCTGGAACGAGGGTCAGCGGCGGGCGGGTCGGCTGCGGCTCCTCCTGCTCGGTTTCCAGCGCAGCAGCGGGAGCTTCGGGCTCCGGCGCAGGTTCGGCCATGTCGGGCTCGCGCGCGATCCCTGGCTGAGCTTCGACGGTCACTTCCGCATCCCGCGCCAGCGCGAGCGACCCGCTCGTGACGAAGCCGGGCGGCGGATAGGGCCGTGGCGTCTCCGCCATCCTCGTCGTGCCGGGGACGAAGTCGCTCCACCGCCGTCGCGGCGGCGCGCCGTCCACCGGTGCTGCCGGGGGCGCCGGCGCGGGTGCAGGTGCCGGCTCGGGCTCGACCGCCGCCTCTTCCTCGCGCACCCGCTCCGGCGCGGGGCCGAGCAGCAGCAGCGCGATGCCAGCGAGGGCACAGCCCGCGATAAAGCCCATCGCCAGGTTGAGCACCATTTTTGGGCTGGACCGGGTCAGTGGCGGCACCGCCCGCTCGATCAGCTGGATGCGCGGGGCGTTGGCGAGGTTTTCGGTCTGGCTGAAGCTCACTCGCTCGGTCAGTGCGGCGACCTCGGCGCGCAGCTGCTGGGCGCGATCGTCAAGGCTGCGGATCGTGTCCTCGGTCCGGCCAAGCGCGGCGATCTGCGCGCGGATCTGCGCCACGCGACTCTCGCGGATCGCGACGCCGCGAGCGAGGCCGGCGGCGCGCGGTGCCTCCACCGCGAGCGTCTGGTCGATCGCGGCCTGGGCGGTGGACATCTTGCCATTGGTCTGGCGCTTGAGGCCCGCGACCTGGCTCTGGCTGGCTTGAAGCGCGGCGCGATCGCTGGTCAGCTGCGATTGTTCGGCGATCTGCGCCTCCAGCAGCGACTGTTTCTGCTGGTCCACATCGACCACACCGGCGCGCTGCTTCATCCCGCGCGAGCGGGCGAGCACCGCCGCCAGCTCCGCCTGCTTCTCGGCGAGGCGTGTCTGCAGCGTGTCGGCGATCTGGGTGCCGGTCTTGCTGCTCATCCGCTCGGCCCGCGCGATGATCGCATCGGCCAGCGCATTGGCGAACCAGGCGGCAGATTTGGGATCGTCCCATTCCACCGTGATCCGCAGCAGATAGGTGCCCTCGACCGTGTCGATCGTGGTGCTCTCGATCAGCGAATCAACCACGTCCTCGCGCAGCGGCTTGGCCGGTGCCTCGCCATAGTTGAGGATCGTGTAGAGCCGGCGTGGCGAGAAGGACGGCGCAACGCTGTTGGCGCGCACCCAGGCGTCCTCGTTCTGCCCCGCCGCCTGCGCCTGCTCGGCGATCCAGCGATCGACGATGGGCGCGACCACCGGACGGGTATGCGCGAACTCGGCATAGGTCTGGAGCAGGGTCGAGCCGCCATCGAAGGTGGAGCCACGCACGAAGCGGTTGGCATAGCCGAGTTCCTCGCTGGTCGGCACGATGTTGAGCCGCGCCGCCGCGGTGAAGGTGGGCTTCTGCGCCAGGTACAAAGTCACGAGGAACGCCAGCAACGTGCAGCCGACCACCAGCGCCAGCACCAGGCGCCAGCGCGAGAGCACCAGCCGGATGTAGAAAAGCCCGAGCATCAGGGCTGAATCAAAGTCACGGCGGAGCCGACGTTGACGCCGTTGAAGCCGATGATCTGGCGGATCTGGCGTGAACGGTCGGCATCGCGCGCGATCGCGGTGGGCGGCACGATCAGGATCGAGAAGGGCGAAAGATAGCCGATCGGCTGCTGGCTGCCGCGCAGCGTGCTCTCCAGGTCGATCATCCGCGCGATCAGGCGGTTGCCGTCGGGCTGGATCAGGACGACGCGGCGCAGGTCCGCATCGCGGTTGCCCCCGCCCGCGCGCGCCAGCCCCTCGAACAGAGTGGTGCCCTCATGCCAGGGGAAGTTGCCCGGCCGCGCCACCTCGCCCATCACGAACACCTCGGGCAGCGGCGGCGGGCGGTTGTATGCGACCACCGACACCGAGACCGACGGTCGCTCCAGCTTGGCGCGGTACATCGCGTTCAGCTTGTCCTGGAGCTCCGCCACGCTGAGGCCTACCGCCTGGACCGGCGGCAGCAAGGGCGGGCTGATCTGGCCCGAAAGCTGGATGCGCTGGTCGCCGCCGATCAGCGGGTAATAAGGGAAACTCAGCCGGATGACGTCGTTGGGATGGAAGTCGCCGCTCAGTGCGAGGTGATCCTCCAGCTTGCGATTGATGTCCGCCGCCAGCGCCTGGCTGCCGCGGTCGAGCGGGATCTCGGGCGCGGGCGCGTACTTCACCGGCCCGGCGCAGGCCGAGAGCGCAAGAACGGACAGGGACAGCAGGCGGGCGAGCGTCATGGGGGTTCCGGACCAGTCTCCGAGACTTCTAGGCACGGCGCTGTAACTTTAGTCTTAAGCCGCCATTGACCGCGACGCGACACGCTCGACCAGCGTCTCGAAGGTACGGGTCGCCGCCGCGACGGTGTAGCGGGCGGCGACCTCGCGTGCCGGCGCCGCCACCCCATCGCGCGCGGGATCGGCGGCGATGCGCGCGATGGCAGCGGCGAGCGCAGGCGGGTCTTCAGATGGCACCAGCCAGCCGGTGACACCATCGTCGATCAGCCCGGCCGGACCGTCAGTGCCGGTGGCGAGCACCGGCAACCCCGCCGCCATCGCCTCGACGACCACGTTGCCGAACCCTTCCCGCCGCGAGGCGAGCACGAACAGGTCCGCCGCGGCCATGGGAGCAGCGAGGGCGCCATAGCCGGCGATCTCGATCCGCTCTGTCAGCCCGGCGGCGGCGATCTGCGCGCGCAGGTCGTCGCGCAGCACCCCTTCGCCGCGAATGTCGAGGCAGAAGTCGAGCCCCTGCGCCGCCAGCAGCGCCGCGGCGTCGATCAGCGTGTCGTATCCTTTCGCCGGCACCAGCCGGCCCGCGGAGAGGATGCGGAAGACGCCATCCTGCGCCACCCGGCGCGGCAGCGGCGCGCCAGCGATCACCGGATTGGGCAGCACCACCGTTGCCAGCGGCCGCGCCAGGGTGGTGCGCAGCTCCGCCGCGATCCGTTCGGTGGGCACCGCCACCGCATCGGCGCGCGGATAGAAGCGTCGCATCGCCAGCCTGCGCAGCAAGGGCAGCTTGGCTTCGGCCAGATAGGCGGCGGGCGAGGTGTGTTCGGAGACGATCCGGGCGGCCTTCGTGCGGGCGGCGAGCAGCGCCAGGTTCATCGCGTTGGTGGCACTGTAAGCGACGTCGATCCGTGCCGCCGCCAGCGCCGAGGCGATCGCGCCCGGCAGCCGCGCCGCGCGCGCACCGCCCAGCGCCACCGGAGTCACGTCGTCCGGCAGCAGATCGAGGAACGCGCCGTCCACGCGCTTTAGGAACAGGAACGGGCGGAACCGCGTCCGGTCGAGCGCGCCCAGCCAGTTGACCACGCAGCGCTCTGCCCCGCCCGGCCGCAGGTGCGGGAGCACGAAGCCGATACGGATCACTTGCCCCGCCGTTTGGCGAGCGCCGCCATCGCCACCGAACGCAACCGCTGCACCTCGGGCAGCCGCATCGCCAGCGCGGCGCCGCCATAGACCAGCACGATCGCCCCGCCGAGCACCAGTAGCTTGGCAAACTTGATCGCCAGATTGTCGAACCGGGGCGCAAGGTCGAGCAACAGCCATCCGCACCCCGCCGCCAGCCCACCGCACAAGGCGATCCGCGCGGTCTCCCGCCCGAACCCGGCGAAGCTTAGGTCCCGAAAGCGGTTGCGGGCGACAATCGTGGTCAGCACCGCCGTGGCGCAGGTCGCCGCCGCCGCGCCCCAGGCGATGCCCGCCGCCCCCGAGGCCGACGCGCCCAGGCCGATCGCCACCGCACGAAACGCTAGCCCGCCGACGGCGACGATCGACAGGTCGCGCAGGCAGGAGCGGCGCGGATCGGCGTAGATGGCGGAGGTCAGCACCGTCATCGGCGCGAGGAACAGCTGCGCCAGCGCATAGCCCGCGGTGGTGCCCGCCGCGAGGCGGATGCTCTCCTCGCCAAACGCGCCGCGGCCGAACAGGATATGCACCATCAGGTCCGCGCCCAGCATCATCCCGATCGAGACGGGCATCTGCGCGAAGATCACCATGCGCTGGAAACGGACCAGCACCCCCGGCTCGCGTTCCTTCGCCTGCATCGCGCGGATCAGCTCGGGCAGCATCACCGTTGACAGGCTGGACATCAGCAACCCTGGCACCAGGCTGACCAGCCGCGCGCCATATTCCAGCGCGGCAACACCGCCTTCGGGCACCAGCGACGCCACCGCGAAGTCGAGCAGGCTTGTCGCCTGGAGATACAGGTTGAGCACCAATGCCGCCGCCACGCCACCGCCCAGGCTCGGCTCGGCCGCGTCGGACGCCGGTGCAGCCTCGGCCTTGGGGGCCAGCAGCGCAGACGGATGCCGCCGCAGGATCGACCAGGAGCCCGCGACCAGTATCAGGAAGCCGACGATGCCCGCCACCAGCATCGTCCAAGCGCCTGCCACGATCCCGAGCGGCGGCACCGCAAAGGCGAGTACCGCCACCAGCATGCCTCGCTGGACGATGTTGTTCCCCTCGCTGACCAAATAGCGCCGATTGGCCTGGAGCACCGCGACCAGCAGCGAACCGATGACCGCGAGCGGAAGCAGCGGCATCATGATCGCCATCATCGTCGCGGTCAGGTCATGCCGCACGTCGGTGAAGCCGGGCGCGAACACGCTGACCAGCTCGCCCGGGATCAGCATGCCCGCCGCGGTCAGCGCGGCGAAGCCGGCGACGAACAGGTACATCCTCTTGGGCAGGCCGTGCACCGACAGCGGGTGCCCGCGATCGACTCGCGCGACGACGCTGGGCATCACCACCTGCACCACGAACTTGCGGATCATGTCCGCGAAGCCGACGGTGGTGCGGCGCGCGAGGAAGAAGGCGTCGAGCTGCGCGCCCGCGCCGAACCGGCCGGCGAGCAGCACCGAAACGAGGAAGCTCAGCCCGAAGTCGATCCCGCGGATCGCCACGACGACAAGTGTGGAACGGAACAGCGCCGCGCCGCGCCGTTGCGGCAGCGGCGCTCCAGCGCGGCTGGTCATCCGGTGCGGCCCGCGTTCGCGTACAGGCCCAGCTCGCCCTTATAGGGTCGCGTGAAGGTCCAGCGGGTGCGCAGCAGGTAAAGGTGGATCACCTCGATTCCTGCCTCGCGATAGTGAAAGCGCTTGTGGATCTGGTAGGATGGGCGGTTGACGCGATCGATCACGCCGAACTGCCGAGTGACGCCGCGCCGCTTCGCATAGGCAAAGACGTAGCGCATCATGTTCAACGCCGCATTGGACTTGCGCTTCTCGGGATCGAGCAGCCAGCAATAGTGATACACCTCGCCGGGCGCGACGGCATAGAACTCACGCGATTCCGGATCGCGATGGTCCTCGAACGACAGCCACAGGCAGGAGAAGGCGCCCTCCTCGTCCGAGACGAAGGCACCGACCTTGCGGTCCGCCAGCATCCGCTCGAAATCGCCGCGCCGGCGCGCGAGGAAGCGGCCGAGCGGCGGTACCGGCTGGCCAGGCTCGACCATCTCGTAGCGGAAACCGTCCGCCGGCTCGAACTCACGCCCGACGCCCCCGCCCCATTCGCGGCGATATTCCATGATCACGCTGCTGGAGCGGCGCCAGACATGATCCTCGAACAGCTTGCGCGCGGTTGCCGAAAGGCCTCGTTCGCGGGCGCGGGCGACCAGCCGGCCCAGCACTGCGGTGCTCATGCCGCCGCCCTCCGCCGGCGCTTCACCCCACGATAGACCTCGCGCGCGGCAAACAGCATGGCGTGCGCCACCGGCTTCACCGGCGCGACCTGCATTGGCAGCAGCATCCGCCGGGTCGGCGCGAACGCCTCCTTGAACTGCATCCGCTTCGCCTCCCCCTCGTCGCGCGCCACCTCCAGCGGCATGCCTGCAAGATCATATGCGATCAGTCCCATGTCGCGGGCGCGGCGCATCGCCGCCCACAGCAGCGGATAGGATCGGGGCAGGTCACCGAACCGCTCGGAGGTGGCCAGCGACAGCCAGATCGCCTCGTGCGCCTGGCGTACAAAGGCATGCGCGCCGATCGCCTCGCCGTCCTTCTCCGCCAGCAGCATCGCGCCGCCGCTCGCGGCGATCAGCGCGGCCTGTCCGCGCGCGTCGGGCAGGCCAGACATGTCATAGTCGCGCTTCGCCGCGCGGAACTCGTCCAGCAGCGCCTGATAGGTGGCGACATCCGCCTCACCTTCCGCCAGCCGCACGGTGACACCCGCCTTGTCCGCGGCGCGGACCTGCCGCCGCCCGCGCTGCCGGAAACCCGCGAACACCGCATCCTCGGGCTTGTCGAGCCAGACGATGCCGGTGGCGCGGTGGAGCGGCTGGCGGTCTTCGGCCAGCGGCGTGAAGCCGGTCGCGCGCAGCGCCTCCGCCATCACCGGCAGGTCGCGCCCACGCACCCGCGGGGCCAGCTGGACCGAGCAGGCGCCGTGCTGGCCCAGCGTGTAGATCAGCTTGGGCAGCACGCGCGCCAGCGCCGTCGCGTCGTGCACGATCGGGCCGCGCTGGATCGTCGCCAGCCAGTGCACGGGCGAAAGCCAGGTGCGCCGGATCACCGCCGCAGCCAGCGGCCGGCCGAACTCGCTGCACCGATAGAACAGGAAATCGTGCCGTTTGCTGGTGGGTGCCACCTGCGCCCAGGTGCGGGTCTGCTGATAGGCCGCGAACGGACTCTCGGCGAGGAAGGCGTCGAACGACCAGTTGCTGCCCGCATCGGCATCCGAGAAGATCGCATCGGTCAAGCTCACCGCGCTTCAAACCCTTCCCGTATTCACGCATTCTTTGCCACTCGGGCCCTAGGCGCCCCTACGTGACAGGCGTTGCGGAGAGATTAAGCCAGGACGCGGGGGCGCCGCCGGCATCCGACTTCATCGTCTCGCCCGCGTGGTTCGAGGCGTGGGATGCGGCGTACCTGGCGCCGGCGCGGCGCATCGACCTCGGGGGACTGGCACTGCTCGATATGCGTGCGACTGTGGGGCCGGTACCGTTCCGCCTCCGGCATGCGCGCACCAATCCGCACACCGCTTTGTTCGATACCGCCGCCCACCTCCCCGATGTGCAGACGCTGCTGCGCGGGGCCGACGTCGTTTCGCTTGATTACGTGCCGGAGGGCTCACCGCTGCTCACCGCGGCGCAGGAATGGTGCCGCACCCACCACGTACGGGTGGCGCCGCACGCACGCGTACCGGTGGTCGACTGTCGCCGGCCCTATTCCGACTGGCTCGCCGCCCGCAGCAAGCGGCTGCGCCAGCGCTGGCCGCGGCTGGAGCGCGAGGCCTTCGGCGAACACGGCCTCACCTACGAGCGGCTGTCCCGCTTCGACGACCTGCCCATGCTGCTCGCGCATCTGTTTGCGCTGGAACAGGCGGGGTGGAAGGGCCGCGAGAAGACCGCGATCGCCGACAGCGCGGCCGACACCTTGTTCTATACTCAGCTCGCCACCCGTGCCGCCGCCGCCGGTGCCCTGCGGATCGCGCTGCTGCGCGCGGGCGAGCGGATCGTGGCGTTCGAATATGCCGTGCTCGGTGGTGACCGGCTTTACGTCCTCAAGGTGTCCTACGACGAGACCTATGAGCACGCCTCGATCGGCCACGTTCTGGCCGCCCGCCACATCCGGGATTGCTGCGAGGACCCGGAAATCGCCTGGTACGACCAGCTCGGCAACGGCCTGACCCCGGCGCCCTACAAGCTCCGCTACGCCGACGTCGTCGAGGAGCGGTTCCGCATCACGCTCTATGCCTCCAACGCGCGTGGCAGCCTCGCCTGGGCCCGCGACGGCTTGCGCGCCCACGCCAAGCGGCTGCGGAACCGCTGGAAGGCCAAGCCGTGACCCGCAAGCAGGAGCGGATGCGCCGCATGCTGCAATGGCTCGGCATCCTCGCCGCCGGCGCGGTCGGCAGCATCGGCCTGGGCGGCTGGGTCGGCGCGGGCTTCTTCGCCGCGGCGCTCGCGCTCGGCCACCGGCGGATGATCGCCCCGCCCGGCGTCGCGATCCTCACCTATCATTCGGTCGCCGAGGATCCGCGCTGGCTGCCCTGGGCCTATGAGATCGCGGTCTCGCCACGCACGTTCGCCCGTCATGCGGACGTGCTGCGCAAGATGAACTGCACGGTGATGGGAACGCGCGACTATCTTGCCTTCCGCGCCGCGGGCGAAGCGCTGCCCTATCGTCCGGTCGTCCTACACTTCGACGACGGCTATCTCGACAATTGGCTCTTCGCCGTCCCCATCCTGCGCAGCCGCCGCCTCCCGGCCACCTTCTTCCCCTCGCTCGACTTCATCGAGCCGGGCGAGACGATCCGCCCGGTCACCGCCGAGACGAGCGGGTACATGAACTGGGCCGAGCTCCAAGCGCTGGAGGCCTATGCCGGCTTCGAGGTGGAGCCGCACGGCATCGACCATGGCCGCGTCCCGATCTCCGAACGCGGGGTGGGCGTGCTGACCGAGCGGAACTGGCGCCGCCACGCCTGGATGCAATGGGCCGCGACGCAGGGACCCAAGCACGACTGGTATCGCAGCGACAGCCCCGCCGCGGTGCCGCTGGGCAGCGCGGTGCCCGAATCGGGGCTGGCGCTCGCGACGCGCGGCTGGGTGAACGGGGAGCGCGAGAGCGAGGCGGCGTTCGAGGCGCGGGTGACCGAGCACCTGCTCACCTGCCGCGATACCTTCCTCCACCGTCTCGGCCGTGCGCCGCAGGTGTTCTGCTGGCCGGAGAACAAGACCGCCCCGGAGAGCCGCGCGATCGCCGCCGCGCTCGGCTATCGCGCCACCACCGGCGGCCGCCGCCGCAACACCGCCGGCGAGCCCGCCTCCGTGCTGTCGCGCATCCACATGGGAGACCGCGCATTGGGCTTCCGCTGGTTGTTCGCCGAAGGTCTGCACCTTCGTGCTGCGGTGCGGCTGGCGCAGGGCAACCTCTATTGGTATCTGGCGGTGGGACCGATGAACTGGACGCGGGCGATCGTGACGCGCCTGCGGTTGAGAGGTCGTGCATGACGCCGCCGAGGTCGGACGATTTCCTGACGGGGGGAGCGACCCCACTGCCCGAGCCGCGGCGCTATCCGCCGCCCGAG
Organism: Sphingomonas sp.; assembly: GCF_042096255.1. GTDB lineage: Bacteria > Pseudomonadota > Alphaproteobacteria > Sphingomonadales > Sphingomonadaceae > Sphingomonas. Next base: position 19,377 of record NZ_JBELLZ010000003.1, read on the forward strand.
CGGCGCCAGGACATGGCGCGCCGCGTGCGCTTCGAATGCGACATGAAGGGCGTGCCGCTGCCGCTCGAGGTGCGTGGCCGTAGCTATGCCCAGCGGCTGAAGCCTTTCCTCGACTCGGTGCTGGCGCTGGGCGTGGTCCTGGTCTGCGCGCCGGTGTTCGTGGCGGTGGCGGTCGCAATCAAGCTGGACGACGGCGGCCGCATCCTCTTCATCCAGGACCGCACCGGCTATCTCGGCCGCCGCTTCCGCCTTTATAAATTTCGCACCATGGTCCCGGACGCGGAGGCGCTGAAGGAGGCGCTGCGCAAGCACAACGTCCACGGCGTCGACTCCCCCGACTTCAAGCTGGTCAACGATCCCCGCATCACCCGCGTCGGCCGCTTCCTACGCAAAACCAGCCTCGACGAGCTGCCCAACCTGTGGAACATCGTGCTGGGCCAGATGAGCTTCGTCGGCCCCCGCCCCACCTCGTTCGACGCCAGCACCTACGGCATGGCGCACCTACCCCGGCTGGCGGTGCGGCCGGGGCTGACCGGCCTGTGGCAGGTCTCCGGCCGCGCCAACGTCGGCTTCGACGAGCGCACCGCGATGGACATCGAATATATCCGCTCGATGTCCGCCAAGCGCGACCTGGAGCTGGTGCTCAAGACGGTGAGCGCGGTGCGCAAGGGCGATGGGGCGCATTGAGCGGGACGCACGCCCCGGACCCAAGCGCGGAAGTTGACACTAACTTTACACCGTCGATGCCTGCTTCCGCTTCCGACATGACGTGAACCAGGCACAGGGTTCCCGCGCGATAAGAGCCTATAATCATGTCAAAGAGCTGGCGCGACGATAGCATTGAAGACCGGCTGTAGGAAAGCTTCAAAGACGGCGGTGTTGACTTATTCCTCCCCCGGGAGGGGGAGGGGAACCGCCGAAGGCGGTGGAGGGGTAGTCGCCACAAGTGGAGGCCATGATGTGTCGAACCACTGCCTCCACGTCATGCAGAACCTCGCGGGCCGGTATGCGGATGGTGCGAACTCCTTGTCGTGAAATCCACGCATCGCGGATGGCATCAGCGTGAGGCCGGTCGCCTCGACTGTGCGCTTCCCCATCGACCTCGATCGCTAGCCGGCGACGGGGGCAGAAGAAATCGAGCACATACTCGCCCGCGGGATGCTGGTGCCGGAACTTCAGGCCGCCGGGGCGCTGGCGCAGGGCCTGCCACAGGAGGACTTCGGGCAGACTCATCTCGCGTCGGAGCTGGGCGGCGCGCTTCTGTGTCCGTTTCGGGCCGTGGAGCATGCGGCGACCTACCCCTCCACCGCCTTCGGCGGTCCCCCTCCCCCTCCGGGGGAGGATTGTGTTAGGATTGCTCTCACTCCATCCCCGGATAGGTCCGGAACTCCGGCAGTTCCACCATGCCCCTGGTCCAGCCGAGCCGGTCCTTGACCATGATCTGCGCGCCCGGCGGCAGCGCTTCGGGATCGTCGAGGGTGCAAGACTGGATGTCGATCAGCCCCGGCAGCGCCGTGGGGTTGCGATAGAACAGGCCGGTGCCGCACTCGCCGCAGAACTCCCGGCTGCCGGTGTTGCTGGACTTGTAGACCTTGGGGGTGCCGGTGACCGTCACCGCCTCGTCCCTCCACGCGATCCAGCCGACCGCTGGCGCGCCGGACCAGCGACGGCAATCCTCGCAGTGGCAGAGCGCGTGATGCTCGGGCGGGCCTTCCGCCGCATAGCTGATCGCGCCGCAGTGACACTTGCCGGTGGTGGCCCCGACTTCGGTCATCGACTCTCTCCCGTGTTCGTTCTACCCTTGTTCTCATGGATTGCGCCGCGGGGCAAGCGCGCTTAACTGGCAAGGGGTGACCACAGATCTTGCCGATCCGCTTTATCTTTCCGGCCTGAACCCGCCGCAGCGCGAGGCGGTGCTGACCACCGACGGGCCGGTGCTGGTGCTCGCCGGCGCCGGCACGGGCAAGACCGCGGCGCTGACCGCGCGGCTGGCGCACCTGCTCTACACGCGCAAGGCGTGGCCGAGCGAGATCCTGAGCGTCACCTTCACCAACAAAGCGGCGCGCGAGATGCGCGAGCGCGTCGGCCGGCTGGTCGGCGATGCGGTGGAGGGCATGCCGTGGCTGGGCACCTTCCACGCGATCGGCGCCAAGATGCTGCGCCGCCATGCTGAACTGGTCGGGCTTCAATCCAACTTCACCATCCTCGACACCGACGACCAGTTGCGGCTGCTGAAGCAGCTGATCCTGGCCGCGGACATCGACGAGAAGCGCTTTCCCGCGCGCAGCCTGGCCGGGCTGATCGACGAGTGGAAGAACAAGGGGCTGACCCCGCGCGAGATCGATGCGGGCGAGAGCGAGCGCTACGCCAACGGCCGCGGTGGCGAGCTGTACGAACAGTATCAGGCGCGGCTGAAGGCGGTGAACGCCTGTGATTTCGGTGACTTGCTGCTGCATGTTCTCACGATCCTGAAGACCGATCGCGGCGTGCTGGAGCAGTATCAGCAGCGCTTCCGCTACATCATGGTGGACGAGTATCAGGACACCAACAGCGTCCAATACCTCTGGCTGCGGCTGCTGGCGCAGGAGCGCCGCAACATCTGCTGCGTGGGCGATGACGACCAGTCGATCTATTCCTGGCGCGGCGCGCAGGTGGAGAATATCCTCAAGTTCGAGAAGGACTTCCCCGGCGCCAAGGTGATCCGGCTGGAGCAGAATTACCGCTCCACCCCGCACATCCTGGGCGCCGCTGGCGGCGTCATCGCCAAGAACAGTGGTCGCCTCGGCAAGCAGTTGTGGACCGAGCTGGACGCGGGCGAGAAGGTGCGCGTGATCGGCGTGTGGGACGGGCCGGAGGAGGCACGCCGCGTCGGCGACGAGATCGAGGCGTGCCAGCGATCCGGCAAGTCGCTCGACGACGTCGCCATCCTGGTCCGCGCCCAGCACCAGACCCGCGAGTTCGAGGACCGCTTCATCGCGATCGGCCTGCCCTACAAGATCGTCGGTGGCTTCCGCTTCTACGAGCGCGCCGAGATCCGCGACGCGCTCGCCTATCTGCGCGTGGTCAACCAGCCCGCCGACGACCTCGCCTTCGAGCGGATCGTCAACGTGCCCAAGCGCGGTCTTGGCGACAAGGCGGTGGCCAGGATCCACCAGCTGGCGCGCGCGAACGGCCTGGCGCTCACCACCGCGGCGGCGCGCATCCTCGACACCGACGAGCTGACGCCGCAGGCACGCCGCGCGCTCGGCAACCTGGTCGGCGACATCGCACGCTGGCGGCAGATGGCGAGCGAGCTGCCGCATGCCGAACTCGCCCGCCAGCTGCTCGACGAGAGCGGCTATACCGCGATGCTCCAGGCGGAGAAATCGACAGAGGCGGCGGGACGGCTGGAGAATTTGACCGAGCTGGTCCGCGCGATGGAGGAATATGAGAGCCTCGGCGCGTTCCTCGAGCACGTCAGCCTCGTCATGGACAATGAGGGGACGCGCGACGACCCCAAGGTGACGATCATGACCATTCACGCCGCCAAGGGCCTGGAGTTCGACACGGTGTTCCTCGCCGGCTGGGAGGAGGGCGTGTTCCCCAGCCAGCGCGCGCTGGACGAGGGCGGCACGCGCAGCCTGGAGGAGGAGCGGCGCCTCGCCTATGTCGCGATCACGCGGGCGCGGCGACGGGCGGTGATCCTGCATGCGGCCAACCGGCGCATCTACGGCCAGTGGACCTCATCCATCCCCTCGCGCTTCGTCGCCGAACTGCCCGGCGAGCATATCGACAGCGAGACGACGATGACCGGCGGCGAGAGCCTGTGGCGCGCGAACTGGTCCGAACGCGCGGACCCGTTCGCCGACGTCGGCCGCGGCACCGGGCGCGGGCCGGGCTGGCAGCGGGCGGCGGGCACGCTCGGCGGCAAGCCGGGCGGCGAGTGGCAGCAGCGCACCTTCACGCGCGAGCCGGTGCGCGTGGTGGAAAGCCGCGCGCCTTCGGTCAGTTTGGGCAACAAGGGCCGCGCCGACCTGTCGCTCGGCCAGCGCGTGTTCCACCAGAAGTTCGGCTATGGCGCGATCGCCGAGATCGAGGGCAACAAGCTGGAGATCGACTTCGAGAAGGCGGGGCGCAAGCGGGTGATGGACAGCTTCGTGAGCCTGGCGTGATTGCCGATGTCGGCGAGATGGTCTATATGCTTGGACCAGGAGGCTGGTGATGCGGGTGTCCGTTTCCGAGGCGAAGGCGCGCCTGACCGATCTCGTTCGGCGTGCTGAAGGCGGTGATGAGGTGATCCTCACGCGGCGCGGTCAGCCCGCCGTGCGCCTCGTACCCGTCGACATGGAATCGATCCGGGTCCGCAGGTTGCGCGTTATAGACGAGGTGATCGAGGCAGCACGACGTCGCGGCCCTGATGGCGGGCCCGATGCCGCCCGCAGCGCGGACTGGCTTTATGACGAGAACGGCCTGCCGGCTTGATCGTGGTCGACACCTCGGCGTTGATGGCGATTTCTCTGGGAGAGCCTCGAGCCGGACGCTGCGCCGAAGTGCTTGCGGCAGAGAGTGAAGCCCTGATTGCGGCGCCGACAACGTCCGAATGCCTCGTTGTCGCGATGGGCCGCGGCGTCGAACCCGAGATGAGGCGCCTGCTCGACGAGCTTGGGCTGTTCGTCGTCCCATCGACGGAGGATCGCGCACGATCGGCGGCGGAGGCTTACCGGCGGTGGGGCAAGGGCTTTCACAGCAAAGCGACGCTCAACATCTGCAACAGCTTCGCCTACGCCCTTGCCCGCGAGTTCGACTGCCCATTGCTTTACGTCGGAAACGACTTTGCGCAGACGGATATCCTGAGCGCGTTCGATCACGGCGCAGAAGACTGACCGCGCCGGGTTGCGCCCTTATTCGGGCGCGACCACCTTGGCGACGTCCTTCGGCTGCTCGGCGGTGGAGCGCAGGTTGAGTTCCTTGAGCTGCCGGGCCGAGACGAAGCTGGGCGCACCCATCATCAAATCCTCCGCCTTCTGCGTCATCGGAAAGACGATCACCTCGCGGATATTGGGCTCGTCGGCGAGCAGCATGACGATGCGGTCGATCCCCGGCGCCGAGCCGCCGTGCGGGGGCGCGCCGTACTTGAAGGCGTTGATCATGCCCGCAAAGTTGGTGTCGACGTCGGCCTGCGAATAGCCGGCGATCTCGAACGCCTTGTACATGATTTCGGGGCGATGGTTGCGGATCGCGCCCGACGACAGCTCCACGCCGTTGCAGACGATGTCATATTGATAGGCGAGGATGTCGAGCGGATCCTTGCTCTCCAGCGCCTCCATCTCGCCCTGCGGCATGGAGAAGGGATTATGGCTGAAGTCGACCTTCTTGTTGTCCTCGTCATATTCGAACATCGGGAAGTCGACGATCCAGCAGAACTCGAACCGGCTCTGGTCGATCAGCCCCAGCTGCTCGGCGACGCGGGTGCGCGCGAGGCCGGCGAGCTTGGCGGCCTGCGCTTCCTTCCCGGCGGCGAAGAACAGCCCGTCGTCCGGCCCGAGGCCGAGCGCGTCGGCCATCGCGGTCATCTTGTCCTCGCCATGATTCTTGGCGATCGGCCCGCCCCATTCGCCGCCCTTGCGGGTGGCATAGCCCAGGCCGGCGAAGCCCTCGCCCTGCGCCCAGCTGTTCATGTCGTCGAAGAACTTCCGCGACTTGTCGGCGGTGCCCGGCGCCGGGATCGCGCGCACCACGTCGCCGGCCTCGACAATCGAGGCGAAGCGGCCGAAGCCGCTGCCGACGAACTGCTCGGACACATCCGAGATCAGGATCGGATTGCGCAGGTCGGGCTTGTCGTTGCCGTACTTCAGCATCGATTCACGATACGGGATGCGCTTGAACGGCAGCGCCGAGACGGTGCGGCCCTTCCCCTGCCAGTCGGCGAACTCCTCGAACACGCCGTGGAGCACCGGCTCGATCGCGGCGAAAACATCGTCTTGCGTGACGTAGCTCATCTCGAAATCGAGCTGGTAGAACTCGCCAGGCGAGCGATCGGCGCGCGCGTCCTCGTCGCGGAAGCAGGGCGCGATCTGGAAATAGCGGTCGAAGCCCGCGACCATCAGCAGCTGCTTGAACATCTGCGGCGCCTGCGGAAGCGCGTAGAATTTGCCCGGATGCACGCGCGAGGGGACGAGATAGTCGCGCGCGCCCTCGGGAGAGGAGGCGGTCAGGATCGGCGTCTGGAACTCTGTGAAGCCCTGGTCCACCATCCGCTTGCGGATGCTGGCGATTACGCCGGACCGGAGCATGATGTTGGCGTGCAATTTCTCGCGGCGGAGGTCGAGGAAGCGGTAGCGGAGGCGGATGTCCTCCGGATATTCGGCCTCGCCCGCCACCGGCATCGGCAGCTCCTGCGCCTGGCTCTGGATCGTCACGCCGCGCGCGAACACCTCGATCTGGCCGGTCGGCAGGTTGGCGTTCACCGTCGCCTCCGAGCGCGCCTTCACCAATCCGTCGATCGTGATCACGGATTCGGCGCGCAGCCCCTCCAGCACCGGCAGCGCGGGCGAATCGCTGTCCGCGACGATCTGGGTGATGCCGTAATGGTCGCGCAGGTCGACGAACAGCACGCCGCCATGGTCGCGCTTGCGATGGACCCAGCCCGACAGGCGGACGGTCTCGCCGACGTTCGTCGCGGTCAGCGCGGCGCAGGTGTGGGTGCGATAGGCGTGCATGGTGGGTCTCTCTTCTCGTCACCCCGGCCTTGAGCCGGGGTCCCGCTGTTCTTGGGTGCGCCGCTGAAGAAAGCGGGACCCCGGGTCAAGCCCGGGGTGACGGGATTTGATTGGCGGCGCCCTCCGTCTCCGCTTTGTCAACCCGCGCACACCGGTCTATGGCCGCTTCCCTTATGCACGTTCACCCGCTCATCACCGACAGCGCGACGCTCGCCAATCTCTGCGCCCGCCTTTCCGACGCCCCCTTCGTCTGCGTGGACACCGAGTTCATGCGCGAAAGCACCTATTGGCCGCAGCTGTGCCTGGTGCAGATCGCCGATACCGAGGAGGCGGCGGCGATCGACCCGATGGCGCCCGGCCTCGATCTCCAGCCTTTGCTGGACCTGTTGGTGGACAATGGGGACGTGCTCAAGGTCTTCCATGCCGGCGGGCAGGACCTGGAGATCATCTACAACCTGACCGGCAAGACGCCGCATCCGCTGTTCGACACGCAGGTGGCGGCGATGGCGCTCGGCCAGGGCGAGCAGATCGGTTATTCGAACCTGGTCGACAGCTGGCTGGGCATCCAGGTCGACAAGGGCGCGCGCTTCACCGACTGGTCGCGCCGCCCGCTCGACCAGCGTCAGGTGGATTATGCGATCGGCGACGTCACGCACCTGTCGAAAATCTTCCCGAAGATGCTGGAGCGGCTGCGCAAGACCGGGCGCGGCGCGTGGCTGGACATCGAGATGGAGCGGCTGGGCGACCCGGCGAACTACGCCAACGATCCCGATCTTGCCTGGAAGCGTGTCCGCATCGCCGGGCGCAAGGCGGACGTGCTCGGCCGGCTGAAGGCGCTCGCCCGCTGGCGCGAGCTGGAGGCGCGGTCGAAGGACCTGCCGCGCGGCCGTATCGTCAAGGACGAGACGATCGCCGACCTCGCCGGCCACCCGCCGCGCCGCCAGGCGGATCTCGCCAAGGTCCGCGGGCTTTCGGCGACCTGGGCGTCCAACGACATCGGCAAGAGGCTGATGGGCGTGATAGAGGCGGCCGAGCCGATGCCCGCCGACGAGATGCCGCCGCGTGAGGATCGCAAGCCGGGCCTCGGCCGCGAGGGCGCCTTGGTCGCTGACCTGCTCAAGTTGCTGCTCAAGATCCGCGCGCGCGACATCGATGTGGCGCCGCGCCTGCTCGCCCGCGGCGAGGAGCTGGAGCTGCTGGCGGCGGGGCAGCGCGCCGGCCTCGCGATCCTCGAAGGCTGGCGCTTCGACCAGTTCGGCCGCGACGCGCTCGACCTGGTCGAGGGGCGCCTTGGCTTCGCGGTTCAGGAAGGGAGGCTCAAGATGACGCGTGCAGGCGACCTGGCGGGCGCGGAGGCGGCGGAATGAGGACGCTGCTCCTGGCGACGGCGGTGCTGGCGCTCGCCGGCTGCGGCGGCGGCAAGCGGCCTGCCCGCCCGTCCGATCCCGCCTTGTGCGACGTCAAGCGCCTTAAGGTGCTGGTCGGCCGACCGGCCAGCGCGGTCGCGGCGGCGGAAGCGCTCCAGCTCTCCGGCGCGCGCACGATCCGCTGGGTCGGGCCGGACAGCGCGGTGACGATGGATTACCGGCCCGATCGGCTCAACGTCGTGCTGACCGGGAACAAGAAGGTGAAGCGCTTCACCTGCGGGTGACGCAATCCTCCCCACGCAGTGGGGAGGGGGACCATCCGCGCAGCGGATGGTGGAGGGGCGGTTCGGCTGGGCGGTGCGCTCGTGGCGGTCCCCTCCCCGTGCCGGGAGGATCGAACCTACCCTCCGAACGCCCGCACGCCGGTCAGCAGCAGCCAGTAGAGCCCGCCCGCCAGCGCCATCGCGATCGGCAAGGTGAGCAGCCACGCCGCGGCGAGCTGCATCAGCGTGCGCTTCTGGAGCCCCATCCCGCTCGCCACCGAGGCGCCGGCCACGCCCGAGGACAGGATGTGCGTAGTGGAGACCGGCAGGCCGAAGCGGTCCGCCGCCAGGATCGTCCCCGCCGCGACCAGCTCGGCCGAGGCGCCCATGCCATAGGTCATGTGCTGCTTGCCGATCTTCTCGCCGACGGTGACGACGATCCGCTTCCAGCCGATCATCGTGCCCAGCCCCAGCGCGATCGCGACCGAGACCTTCACCCAGAGCGGGATGAACCGGGTGCCCGATTCCAGCTGGGTCTCATAGGCCTTGAGCGTGGCGACCTGGCCGGCGTCGAAGGTGCCCTCCGGTTTCTTGGTGAGCAGTTTCGACGTGTCGAGAACCATGTACATGTCGTTGCGGATGTTGGGCGTGGCCTGCGCCGGCACGTTGCCGAGCGAGCCATAGGCCGCGACATTGCGCGTGAGGTCCTGCGAGACCGCGACCAGCGCGCCGTACACCTCGGGTGTATTCGCCTTGCGCTCCTGAAGGGCCTTCACCAGCACCGGGCGTGCCTGGTCGATCGGCACCGCGGCGGCGCCCTTGCCGGTCAGCACCGCGCCCGCGGCCTGGCTGCTCTGCACGAACGCGGGCGTCGCGCTCGCCGGCAGGGTGCGGTTGAGCGCATAAGCGGTCGGGGCGCAGCCGATCAGAATCAGCATGATCAGGCCCATGCCCTTCTGCCCGTCGTTCGAACCGTGGCTGAACGAGACGGCGGTGCAGGTGAAGATCAGCAGCGCGCGGATACCGGTCGGCGGCGGGGCGCTGCCCTCGGGCTCCCTGTAGAGCTTCGGGTTGCGGACCACCTTGCGCATCACGAACAGCAGCAGCAGCGCGGCGAAGAAGCCGATCAGCGGCGCCATCCACAGGCCGGTCAGGATCTTGGACGCCTGGCTCCAGTCGACACCGGCAGTGCCGCCGCGCGAGCCGGCGTTGATCAGCTGGTTGGCGAAGCCGACGCCCAGCACCGACCCGATCAGCGTGTGGCTGGAGCTGTTGGGCAGGCCGACATACCAGGTGGCGAGGTTCCACAGCACCGCCGCGAGCAGCAGCGCGAAGATCATCGCGAACCCGCCCGCCGAGCCGACGTTGAGGATCAGCTCCACCGGTAGCAGGGTGATAATCGAATAAGCCACCGCGCCCGAGGAGAACAGCACGCCCAGGAAGTTGAAGAAGCCCGACCAGACCACCGCAAAATGCGCGGGCATGGCGTGCGTGTAGATCACCGTCGCCACCGCGTTGGCGGTGTCGTGGAAGCCGTTCACGAACTCGAAGCCGAGCGCGACAACCAGCGCGAGCGCCAGGAACAGGAACACGCCGATCGCCATCTGCTCGCCGACCTGGCTGGTGTCGATCAGCACGCTGGCGCCGGCATAGACCAGGCCGCCCAGCAGGATCACCGCAAAGGCGATCCGGGCGAAAGGGTGGACGGGTCGATCGAAGGAACGCGCAACCGACCGGTCGGTCGGCTCGCTCGGGTCCGCAGCTAGGGTCGCCATGGGCGGCGCCTTCGCGCCGGGCCATGACTATTTTATGACAATGCGTACTCTGTCCGCCGCATCGCGGCGGTTCAAAGGATGAAATCCGCCGCCGTCAGCGCGGTGACATCCTCGATTCGAAGCATGAAATCCGCCTTGCCGTCGCCGTTCAGGTCCAGCTGGACCAGCGCGTCATCGCCGGGGACGCCGAAGCGCACCTCGCCCGCCGTGCCGCTGAACGCCTTTCGACCAATGAAGGCGAAGTCCGCGTCGGCCCTGCCGATCCCGGACAGATCGATGCGATCGCCCTCGGCATGGTCGAAGTCGGCAAGCACATCCGCCTGCTTGCGGCCGCTGCCGCTGTCCTTCGCGGTTTCAAAGACGAACAGGTCCGCCCCGATACCACCGGTCAGCGTGTCGCGCCCGCGCATGCCCGTGAGCGAATCGTCCCCGACGTCGCCGAACAGCGCATCGCCACCGCGCCCGCCGGTGATCGTGTCGTTGCCGCGCCCGCCCCGTACCATGCTCGCCACGTCGCTGGTCTGCACCACGTCATTGCCGCGCCCGAGCAGCACGGTCTCGATCACCGTGCCTCCCGCGATCGCGACGTTGTTGACGTGCCCGCCGATGTCCGAGAACGCGCCCGGCGTGAGGTCGACGCGCTGGTCCATGCGATAGCCGGTGAGATCCAGCGTGTTGCCGGTACCCTGATTGTAGAGCGTCACCACCGGATCGGTGTTCTTTGAAAAATCGAACAGTGCGGCCAGCGGCCCTTCGATATTGGTGTTGAAGCCATAGACCTCGCCGCCATCGAACGGCGTGGCCTTGGCGACACCATAGAGCTGCTGGATCGCCAGGATGTCGAGCTGCATCAGCGAATGCGGCGCCTGCCGCCGGATGCCGTCATCGGTGATGCCCCAGTTGGTGCCCTGATAGGGGTTTTCGGCCAGGTAGCGCGCGTCCTCCGCCCCCCAGAAGATGTACGACATGATCGTGTACATCCGGTCGTCAAAGGCGCTGTACTGCTGCGTCGCGGGATCGACGTTGCCATTGTAATTGCCGCCATGGCCCAGGCCGATCAGGTGGCCGATCTCGTGCACCACCGTCGAGAAGCCATAGCCGCCGAACGTGTCCAGCGAGCCGCTGAGATCGAACCCGTCGACCGAGGTGTCGATGCTGATCATCGCCTGGACCAGCGGCACGCCCAGCCCGCTCGGCCCCGGCAGGCTGAAGGACGAGGTATAGGCGCCGCCGTCGCTGCCACGGACCAGCCGCACGTCGGCGCTCAGCCGTCCGCCCGCTTCGAAGGTGATGTCGGCCACCGAGGACCAGGTGGCGAAGGCGCGCAGATAGGTGGCCTTTTCCTGCGCGGTGAAGTTCGAGGCCGGATCGAAGTAGTAGGTGATCGTCGCGCCCGCACCCACCGTCGAGGGACCGTATTTGAACGCCACCTCGCCGTTGTCGCCCCAATAGGAGTCGCTGGTGATCGTGCCGTCGGGATTCAGGCCGTTGAGGTAGGAGACCTCGTCAGCCTTGGACGGCGTGGCGGCTGCGACCGAGCGTTCCGCGGTCGCCGCGTCGCGGCGAAAGAGGCCGGCATGATCCGCCAGCGAGAAAGTCTGTTCCGACGCGCGCGATCCGAGCTTCATATCCGATCCTCCAGCCGATTCGCGGCGCAGCGTAGCAGCAGACGCGGCTCGGTCAGGCGGATTTTCGCGTCAGCGCGTTGAAATCGCGATATTGTCGACCAGCAGCGTCGCCGGAACCGCGTTCGAGTTGGCGGTGATGCCGATCTGGATGCGGTCGAGATGGTCGGCACCCGGCAGCAGTGTCGCCCCCTCGCCCACCAGCACTTCGCGCCCGTCCAGAGTCACCCGCGCGCGGCCCTGCGCGCCGAGCAGCACGTCCAGCCCGATCCGGTGCCAGCGGTCCGCCGACAGAGCCGGCGCCGCATCGTTCATCCAGGCGCGGGCGATGCCGATCTTCGAGCGGTCGATGCGCAGCCGGCCGCGCCGCAGGTAGAGGCGGATGCCAGGATTGCCGCCCTCCCCGCAGGTCGCGCATTCGAGATCGACGATCTGGAGCGAGTTGATCGGGGTGCCGGCGGGTACGAACAGGTCGAACGCCACCCGCACCCGCTGCCCGCTCACGATAGGCGCGGTGCGGGCGATCAACGCCGCCTTGGGGACGCGCCCGCGCCGCGGCGCCGCGCGCGCCCGTAGCGCTTGCCCGTCGCGACCGGTCGCGGGCACGGTATCGAGCGTGCCGTCCACCTCCTGCCGCACCCAGGAGCGCGCGATGCCCCGCTCGAACCCTTCGGAGATCGACAGCCCGCGGCCGCCACGATCGAGCGCGGACAGGCTGATCACCACCGCCGCGCCGCAGATCAGGCCTTCGCGGATCATGCCGCGCCATCCTTCTGCGGCGTCCATTGCGCGTAGCGGCGACCGAACAGGAACAGCAATGCGCCCCAGCCGAGTCCGGCGAGGTGCAATGCCACACCCACCGCGGGCGACACGAAGCGCGGCAGCCGCCCCGGCGCCAGCGCACCGACCAGCCCGATCAGCGCGAGCGCGCTCAGCCCGGCGAACACCACCGCCCAGCCGATCCGCCCCTGCGCGGTCAGCACGCCCGCCGCGACCCACAAAGGCGGCAAGGCCAGCGGCGCCAGCCGGCGGACAACCTTGTGGAGCAGCAGCGCGGGCGCATACCAGCCGGTCCGCCCCGGGTTCATCAACGCGCGGCGCGACCAGAGCGCGGTCAGCCCGCGCACCGTGATCCGCACGCGCCGTCGGAAGTTACGTTTCTCCCCGGAGATGCTGTGCTCGAAGGCGCGCGCATCGTCGGCGTAGGCGATGCGATATCCGGCGGCGACCGCCGCGGTGCTGATGTAGAAATCGTCGGTGACGTCGGCGGGCACCAGCGGCATCAGCGGCGCGCGGATCGCGTACAGGCCACCATCGGCGGAGACGCTGCCGAACAGGTCGCTTTCCGCCTGGCGCACCGCCGATTCGTAGCGGCGGAACAGCCGGTCGAACCCGGCGAGCCGCGCCTTGCCGCGCAGCGTCTCCACCCGGCCGGCCACCGCGCCCACATCGGGATCCGCGAAGGGCGCCAGCAACGCCGGCAGCGTTGCCGCGTCGAACAGCGGGTCCGCGTCGGTCATCACCAGGATCGCGTCCGCGGTGCGCGGGGTCGCCCGATTGAGCGCCGCCGCCTTGCCCCCGCGCGGCAGGCGGATGACCTCCACGCCGGCGCGTCGCTCCGCCTCTGCCGCGGTGTCGTCGGTCGATCCGTCGTCCGCGACGATGATCCGCGCCAGCACGCCGCCCGCGTCCACGGCGGCGCGCACGCTGTCCAGCTTGGCGCCGATCCGCCCCGCCTCGTTGTGCGCACAGATCACCACCGCGACCGGGCCGTCGAACCCGCCCGCGACCCTCGAACGACGGCCGACCACCGCCGCCGCCGCGATCACCAGCGCCGGGTAACCGACGAAGGCGAACAGCGGCACCGCCACCAGCAGGAGCGCAAGGGTTTCCATCGCCGCGGCGAATACGCCCGCAAAGGTTCATGAGGCGTTGCGCCTGCGGCAGGCCGTGTGCGACCACGACGAACCGAGGAGAGATGCATGCCACTGTACGAATATAAGGGCAAACGGCCGAAGATCGCCGCCTCCGCCTGGGTCGCACCGAACGCCGACGTGGTGGGCGAGGTGGTGCTGGGCGAGGACGTGAGCGTCTGGTTCGGCGCGGTGATCCGCGGCGACAACACGCCCATCCCGATCGGCGCGCGCAGCAACATCCAGGAAGGCGCGATGCTCCACTCCGATCCGCACGCGCCCTTGAGCGTCGGCGAGGATTGCACGATCGGCCACCATGCCATCCTGCACGGCTGCACGATCGGTGACCGGGTGCTGATCGGCATGGGCGCGACGGTGCTCAACAATGCCGTGATCCCGGAGGATTGCATCGTCGGCGCCAATGCGCTGGTCACCGAAGGCAAGACGTTCGAGCCCGGCAGCCTGATCGTCGGCGCGCCGGCGCGCGCGGTGAAGACGCTGGACGACAAGGCGCGCGCGATGCTCAAGGTCTCCGCCGCGCATTATGTCGAGAACGGGCACGCCGCGGCGACCGGCTTGAAACGCATCGACTGAGCGGACATAACCAAAGTTATGCTGCCAGCCATCTTCGATCGCCTGCGCCTGCCCGTTATCGGGTCGCCGCTGTTCATCATCTCGGGGCCGGAGCTTGTGATCGCCCAGTGCAAGGCGGGGATCGTCGGCTCGTTCCCGGCGCTCAACGCGCGGCCGCAGGCGCTGCTCGACGAATGGCTTCACCGGATCACCGAAGAACTGGCGGCGCACAACCGCGCGCACCCCGATCGGCCGGCAGCACCCTTTGCGGTTAACCAGATCGTCCACAAGTCCAACGACCGGCTGGAGCAGGACCTGGCCACCTGCGAGAAGTGGCAGGTGCCGATCACCATCACCTCGCTGGGCGCGCGCGAGGAGCTCAACCAGGCGGTGCACGCCTGGGGCGGCATCACGATGCACGACGTGATCGACGACCGGTTCGCGCGCAAGGCGGTGGAAAAGGGCGCGGACGGGCTGATCGCGGTGGCGGCGGGTGCCGGCGGCCATGCCGGCCGGCTCTCCCCCTTCGCGATCGTGCAGGAGATCCGCCAATGGTTCGACGGGCCGCTCGCCCTTTCGGGCTGCATCGCCACCGGCGACGCGGTACTTGCGGCGCAGGCGATGGGCGCCGACCTCGCCTATATCGGCTCGCCCTTCATCGCCACCACCGAGGCGAATGCCGACGAGGGCTACAAAGGCGGCATTGTCGCGGGCCGTGCCGCGGACATCGTCTATTCGAACCTGTTCACCGGCGTGCACGGCAACTACCTGCGCCAGTCGATCGAGGCAGCGGGGCTGGATCCCGACAACCTGCCCGAAGGCGACTACAAGACCATGGACTTCGGCCAGGGCAATGCGCCCAAGGCCAAGGCTTGGCGCGACATCTGGGGCTCGGGCCAGGGAATCGGCGCGGTCGGGCAGGTGGAGCCGGTGGCCGAGCGAGTCGAGCGGATGGCAGCGCAATATGCGGCGGCGAAGGCGCGGGTGGGGTTGGCGAGTTAGGGGCGGAGAAGAATAGTCGAACACCGTCACCCCGATCCTCCCCTGGAAGGGGAGGTGGCAGCGCAAGGCGCTGACGGAGGGGTAGCGTGCCGCAAGTGACCGATGGCCTGTGGGAACCTACCCCTCCACCGCCTTCGGCGGTCCCTCTCCCCCTCCGGGGGAGGAATGATCGGCCTTCCGCCCTCAGAAACTCATCGCCAGCCGGCTCTGGATCGATCGGGCCGGGCTGGCCACCGGCAATGCCGCGTCCTGCGCATCATCCAGCCGCGCCACCCGGCGGTGCAGGTCGATGCTCGCCGCGATCAGTCCGGCCGCCGAGGGCGGCAATTGGGTGAGCAGCGCTTTGTCGGTCACCGGCGCGGTGCCCAGGCGACGCGAGGGATCGAGCGCCTCGCGGGGCGTCAGTTCGCCGGTCTCCACCGCGCGCTGGGTGAGGAGCCACGCGATGATGTGCATCAGCCGGGTCGTCACCTTGAGCGATTCGCAGCTGAACGCCACCCGGTCGAGCGGTGACAGACCTTCGCGATCGCCCTTGCCCGCCTCGTCGAAATAGCTGCGCGCCTCGTCCGCCAGCAGCATCGCCTCCATGTAGAGCGAGTCGGTCAGGCGGTGATGGAGGCGGGCTTCGGCGCGCGAGCGGGACATGGGCGCAACGTGGCGGAAAAGGCGCGGCACGCCAAGCGTGGGGCGTCGTCTGGCGCGTCCCAATCCGGGCCGTCAGGCGATGATGTCGGGGATCAGCGAATCCTCCAGCGCCGCGATCTCGTCGCGCAGGCGCAGCTTGCGCTTCTTGAGCCGAGCGAGTTGGAGCTGGTCGCCCCCCTGCGCCACCAGCGAGGCGATCGCGGCATCGAGATCGCGATGCTCGATCCGCAGCGTCTGGAGGCGCGCGGCAGCCATGGCGTCGTTCATGCTCTTCCCCTTGACCACCCTGTAGCAGAGCGATCGCCGCTTGCGACCCGCCACCGTCGCCGGGCCGTGCGCGATGCCGGTCGAATCGGAAGAAATCACGGGCGACACCGGGTCGCTTGTGTGTTCTATTCCAGAGTCCCACCAACCCAAGAGGAGGTTTGATCCATGCAGACCGCGCATCTCACGGCATTGGAAGCCAAGCACGCGACGCTCGACCAGCGCATCGCCGACGAGGTTCACCGCCCCATGCCGGACGCGATCAGGATTCACGACCTCAAGAAACAAAAACTCAGGATCAAGGAGGAGATCGCCCAGGCCTCCTGAGACGACCCTTCGGGATCGGGCGGCATCGCGCCGCCCGGTTCACCGGCTCAGCGCAGACTGACCGACAGGGGCCCGCGAGGTTCCGCGCCGCCGCCGCTCACCGGCTTGCGCGCGCGCTGCGGATCGATTGGATTGTCGAAGGCGATGCCCGTGCGCCCCTCGGTATGCCAGGCCACGCGGCCGCGGATCCAGCCGATCCCGCGCACCTCCACCTCCACCGCATCGTCCGAGCCAAGCGGCTCTGCCACCTCCGCCATCAGCCCCCCCGCCGAGATGTTGCGCACCCGCACAGCGAGGATGCGCGAATCGCCGACGCGCCGAAGGTTGGCGTTGAGGAACAGGCTGTCGCGCTTCGCGGCCGAGGGATCGGCGGCGGCGGCTGCCCTGCGGTCGTCGTGATTCATCGCGCTCACCTGATCAGCCCCTGGACGCTAAGGCCGGGCGCCTTGCCAAAGAGCTAACGGCGCGGCAAGCGATCAGTCCTCGCGCGTGATCTTCTCCTGGCGCTCGTGGCGCTCCTGCGCCTCCAGCGTCATGGTCGCGATCGGGCGCGCTTCCAGTCGGCCAAGGCTGATCGGCTCGCCAGTGACCTCGCAATAGCCGTATTCGCCCTCGTCGATCCGGCGCAGCGCCGCATCGATCTTGCTGATCAGCTTGCGCTGCCGGTCGCGCGTGCGAAGCTCGATCCCCCAGTCGGTCTCGCTGGCCGCCCGGTCGGTAAGGTCCGCTTCACGCAGCGGATCGAGCTGGAGCTGCGAAAGCGTGCCCTGGGACTCGCGCTTGATCGCGTCCTTCCAGGCATTCAGCTTTGCGCGAAAATAGGCCTGCTGCCGCGGGTTCATGAACGGCTCGTCCGCATGCGGTCGATAGTCGCCGGCATCGTTTGCCGCGACAGGCCCCAGTTCAGAGTCGAATCGATCCGCGCGTGTCGCCACCGTCACTCTCCCGCCCGCAGCCGACTGAAAGGCCGCTGCGCCCCTTGGGCCGCGCCTATAGTGCGCCGCCGCCCGCCCTACAAGCGGACAAACCGTCGCCGTAACGGGACGCAAACGGACCGGGCACCGCGCTGTTTCTGTCCCAGCGTGGCACGTTAACCGCCGTCCCGTCGCCGATCAGCGTCCCCGTCCCGAAATCGACACGCGAATCATGGTTAACGTCGTTGCGATGAACGTTCGCCTTTGCCCTTTGGGTCTAGCAGCGCCGGACCGCATCACCCTGCCGCGACCACAAGAAGCAGCAGCCGGCATTGGAGAAGAACTATGTCCGTTCGGATGGCTTTGGCTAAACTTTGTGCCTGCACTTGCGGTGGCGCGCTGATCGGCGGAGGCGCGGTCCATGTGGCCGAAAGCCAGAAGCCCCGCACCGCCTACAGCAAGGTGGCGAAGAAGCGTGTCGTGAAACGCACCCGCGTCGCCGCGAAGGCCACCAAGGTGCGCCGCATCGTGACGCGCACCACCACCACCTGCGCGCCAGCGACGGTGACCGTGGCGAGCACGCCCGCCCCGGTGCCGGTGCCGATGCCGGCAGCGGCGCCCGCGCCGGCGTTCGGCGGCGGCCCTGCGGCGATCGCGCCGGCGGTGATCGGCGGCGGCTTCGGCGGTGGTGGGGGCGGCTTCTTCGGAGGCGGCTTCTTCGGCGGCGGCAATGGCGGCGGGGGCGGCGGCAACATCGTCATCTCGTCGACATCGAGCAGCAGCGGCGGCTCCACCTCGACCTCGTCGGGCGGATCGTCGACCTCCTCCTCGACCGGCGGCTCCTCCACCTCGTCGTCGAGCGGCAACGTCAGCAGCACCTCCTCGTCGAGCGGCAACGTCTCCACCTCGACCAGCTCGTCGTCGAGCGGCAACGTGTCGACTTCGACCTCCTCGTCGACCTCGAGCTCGTCCTACGGGTCCAGCTCGAAGGGCTGGAGCTCGAACGGTGGCTGGAGCTCGGGCGGCAAGCCGGGCAAACCGGGCGGCAGCAGCGGCAATCCGTCGCCCGTCCCCGCGCCGCCGATGGTGATCCTGTTCGGCGCCGCCGCCGCGGCATTGGTCGCGCGCAAGCGACTGGCGAACAAGGCCTGAACCAGTCCTCCCCCGCACGGGGGAGGATTTCCTCAAGCCTTCAACAGCGCCTGTTCGATGTCCGGGATGGTGTGCCCGGTCAGGTCCTTGTCGAGCTCGCCGGTCAGCCGGTTGCTCACTTCGACATGATAGTGCTTGCGCAGCTCACCCAAAGTCTTGGGCGGCGCCACCACCACCAGGGATTCATAATCCTGCCGCAGCGCGCGCCGCTTGAGCAGGTCCGCGGCCTCGGCGGCGAAGCGGTCCTCCTCGAGCTGGTGGAAGTCGGTCTCGCCCAAAGTCCCGCGGGAAGGCGCGAATTGCGCGCCGCCGCCCGCCGCATGGTTGGACCCGCCCTGCGCGACCGGCGGCGCGCCCGCGCCAGACTGGGTGGAGGAGGCCGCGCCCGCCGCGTCGGTCTTCTGGTCGCGGTCGGCGGGGTTCACCCGCTCCTCGGCGGTCTCGACCACCAGGTTCGGATAGGTGGCATCGCCCTCGTTGCGCAGGAACAGCATCTTGCGACCGTCCGCCACCAGCACGACCGATTTATGCGCAAGCTCCATGGCTGATCTCCTTTTCATGGTTGCACGGCCAACGCTTGCGGGCACGGGGCGGTTGCCATAGGCGCCGCGCCATGCATGACATCCGCCTGATCCGGGACGATCCCGCCGCCTTCGATGCCGCGATGCAGAAGCGGGGTGCGCAGGCGTCGAGCGCCGACCTGATCGCCCTCGACGCGCGCCGCCGCGAGGTGCTCACCGAGGTGCAGGCCGGCCAGGCGCGCCGCAACGAGGCCTCCAAGGCGATCGGCGCCGCCAAGGCCAAGAAGGACGAGGCGACCGCGCAGGCGCTGATGGCCGAGGTCGCCGACCTCAAGGCGCGCCTGCCCGAGCTGGAGGCGGAGGAAGCGCGGCTCGGCGCCGATCTGGAGGCGCAGCTCGCCGCTCTGCCCAACATCCCCGCCGCGGACGTGCCGCAGGGCGCCGACGAGGAGGACAACCAGCTCGTCCACGAACGCGGCACCCGCCCCGACCTCGCTTTCCCGGCTCGCGAACATGACGCGATCGGCCCCGCGCTCGGCCTCGACTTCGACACCGGCGTCGCCATCGCCGGCGCGCGCTTCACCCTGCTGCGCGGCCCCGCCGCCCGCCTCGCCCGCGCACTCGGCCAGTTCATGCTCGACCGGCTGACCATGCTCCACGGCTATGAGGAGGTCGCCCCGCCGCTGCTGGTCCGCGACGAGGCGGTGTACGGCACCGGGCAGCTGCCCAAGTTCGCCGAGGACCTGTTCCGCACCACCGACGGCCGCTGGCTGATCCCCACCGCCGAGGTGTCGCTGACCAACATCGTCCGCGAGAAAATCCTCGCCGAGGCCGAGCTGCCGCTGCGCTTCGCCGCGCTCACCCCCTGCTTCCGCTCGGAAGCGGGCGCGGCGGGGCGGGACACGCGCGGCTACATCCGCCAGCACCAGTTCGACAAGGTGGAGATGGTCTCGATCGTCACCACCGATGCGTCGGAGGAGGAGCATGAGCGGATGACCCAGGCGGCCGAGGCCACGCTCGACGCGCTTGGCCTCGCCTATCGCCGCATGAAACTGTGCACCGGCGACATGGGCTTCACCGCGGCGCGCACCTATGACCTGGAGGTATGGCTGCCCGGCCAGGGGCGCTTTCGCGAGATCAGCAGCTGCTCCACCTGCACCGACTTCCAGGCGCGGCGGATGAACGCGCGCTATCGCCCGGAGGGGGAGAAGGCGACTAGGTTCGTCCATACGCTCAATGGCTCGGGCCTCGCGGTCGGACGGACCCTGGTGGCGGTGCTGGAGAACTATCAGCGCGAGGACGGCAGCGTTGTCGTGCCCGAGGCGCTGCGGCCCTATCTGGGCGGGCTGGAGGTGCTGACGCCGCGCTAAACCACGCATGTGCTCCCGCGAGGGCGGGAGCCCAGACTGGACCCCCGCCTTCGCGGGGGTACAAGATGGCCATGATCCGCGTTGCCAAGGTTACTCCGCTCGTCCTGCTCGCGCTCGCCGGCTGCATCCCCGCCGGCCGCGGCCCCGCGCCGGGAAGCTCGGCCGGCACCTATACCGAACCCACCGTCGCCCGGCCGGCCCCGCCCGAGCCGCGCCCCGATGCGCCGCGCGGCGGCGACAAGGTCGAGCAGCTTCCCGCCCCCCGCCCCGCCTGGGAGGCGCGCCGGGTCCGCGCCGATGCGGCCGAGATCCCCGACCAGAGCTACACCGTCCGCCCCGGCGATTCGCTGCGCTCGATCGCCAACCGGCTCGGTGCAGGATCGGAGGCGATCGCGCGGGCGAACGATCTGGCGCCGCCGTTCACCATCCGCGCCGGGCAGCGGCTGCGCATTCCCGGCGGCCGCTATCATCTCGTCCGCGCCGGCGAGACCGGCATCGCCATCGCGCGCGCCTATGGCGTCAAATGGTCGGGCATCGTCGCCGCCAACGATCTGGCCGAGCCGTACATCCTGCGCACCGGCATGCGCGTGCTGATCCCCGGCGCCGACCGCCCGCGCTCCGCGGCCGAGCGTGCCGCCGCGTTCAGCCTGAACATTGACGACATCCTCACCGGCGGCGAGCCCGCACTCGCCGCCAACAAGGCACCGGCGCGGCCCGTCGCCTCCTCGAAGCGTGTCCTGCCCGCGACCGCCGCGGTCGCCCCGCCCGCGGCGGCGCCCGGCCGGTTCGTCTGGCCGATCGACGGCAAGGTGGTGACCCGCTTTGGCCGCGGCCGCACCGGCGAGCGATCCGACGGGATCGAGATCGCCGCGCCCGTCGACACGCCGATCCGCGCCGCCGCCGACGGTACCGTCGCGTATGTCGGCGACAGCATCGCGGCGCTGGGCGGACTGGTGATCGTCAAGCATGGCGGCACCTGGACCAGCATCTACGGCCATGCCTCCAGCCTCAAGGTTCAGCGCGGCCAGGCGGTGAAGCGCGGGCAGGTGATCGCGCTTTCAGGGGACACCGGCTTCTCCGACCGCCCGCAGCTGCATTTCGAGCTCCGCCGCGGAAGGACTCCGGTCGATCCGCTGGGCGAACTGCCCAGGCGCTGACGTCGACTCGTCATCCCCGCGCAAGCGGGGACCAATCTCCTATCGGTCGAACACACGCATCCGTCGTTAGTCGGGCGGAGCGCAGGAGATGGGTCCCCACTTGCGCGGGGATGACGGTAGTGGAACGCCGCGTCGCCAAACTTGCGAACGACTATCAATCACGTTGCGAACTACTCTCACTATGAACACTGGCGACAACTTGCCGGTCTGCTCATTCAACTTGCGCAACCATCATGATAGTCATTCTCACGCAGCCTAAGAACGTCTCGCAACAGTCGTTTTTCTATTGTCAAGTGGAACATCTCTCCGGTATCTACATTTTCGTCACACAGACGGGATGCTTGTCCCGCCGCCGAGATCGAACCGAAGGAGACCGACCATGACCCTCACCACCGCCGGTGCCGCCGCCTGCGCCAAGTGCAAGTTCTTCGACAGCGAGCAGGGTTCGCTGGGCCTGTGCCGCTACAACCCGCCGATCAGCCAGCCGTCGGGCGACACCGCCGGCGTCTGGCCGAAGGTCGAGGCGAACGACTGGTGCGGCCACTTCGAGGCGCAGCTCGCCGCCTAAGCGCGACACGCACCATGACGATAACGCCGTCCGGGTCCGCCGACCCGGGCGGCGTTTTCGTTTATCCCCTCTTCCAGCCAACCGTTCGTGCTGAGCGAAGTCGAAACACCTGCTCCGAAGCCTGATCCTGGAGCGGCTTTTGGCCAACCTCCACCACCACCGTTCGCCCTGAGCGAAGTCGGAGGGCAAGCCCCATTTCCCGCGAGGGTGCTTCGACTTCGCTCAGCACGAACGGTTTAATTTAATCGCAAGCTGCCTCGGCCCTTCGACTTCGCTCAGAGCGAGTGGAGGTCGAGGCGAGATCAGCCTATCTGCGATCCGCTCGCAACTCCTTGACTTCCCGTGTCGTGGCATCGTAATGAGAAGCATTCGCAAACGTCGAGTGCCCGAATGTACGATTTTCTCGACCGCCCCGTTGACTCGCTCTCCACCGATGACCGTCATCTGCTCGACGCCATGCGCGCCTGGGTCCATGCGCTGACCCTCGCCAGTGAGCCCGCCGCCGCAGTGGCGCCGCGGTTCGCCGACGGCGGCAGCGCCTTTGATGCCGCGATGCGCGTGCTGGAGCGCGACTCGACCGACACCTTGGTCTTCCAGCGCCCCTGCCATTCCACCGTCGAGGAAACCGAGGCGGTGGTACTCGGCCTGTGGCGCCTCGTCCGTAGCGACCTTCTCGCCCCTGCGCTCGGCGCCGCGCGCCTGCTGGTTGGCGATGCCGCGGGCGCGTTCGTCGGGGCGATGCAGCGCGCGGTCGGTTCGGCCGATCGCTGACGGACCCGCGGCGGCCATTGCGTACCGCTGTCCTACAGGGCTGCCCTCGTGATAGTCTCCACACATGATTTGTGCGGAGGATGAGTGCGTGACGGAGCGCGGCGCTGGTGGGGCAGTTGTCCTGTCTCAATTTGTCGGAGGCGACAACTGCGTTCACGCCTCAACCGCCTCAATTCGTCTCCCCTGTCCGGCCCGGTCCGTGTAACGCGCCGACGATGACCGACTACCGTTCCGATCTGCTCCGCACGCTTTCCACCCGCGGCTACATCCACCAGCTCACCGATGCCGCCGCGCTCGATGCGCTCGCGGCCACGCAGGTCGTCCCCGGCTATATCGGTTTCGATCCGACCGCGCCGTCGCTCCACGTCGGCAGCCTCGTCCAGATCATGCTCCTTCGCCGGCTCCAGCAGACCGGGCACAAGCCGATCGTGCTGATGGGCGGCGGCACCGGCAAGATCGGTGATCCCAGCTTCAAGGACGAGGCACGCAAGCTTGCCTCCGACGACGTGATCGCGGCCAACATCGCCGGCATCCAGCGCATCTTCGAACGCTTCCTCACCTTCGGCGATGGTCCATCCGACGCGATGATGCTCGATAACGCCGAATGGCTCGACAAGCTCGAATACATCCCCTTCCTGCGCGAGGTCGGGCAGCATTTCAGCGTCAATCGCATGCTGTCGTTCGACAGCGTCAAGCTCCGGCTCGACCGCGAACAGTCGCTTTCGTTCCTGGAGTTCAACTACATGATCCTCCAGGGCTATGACTTCCGCGAGCTGGCCAAGCGCCACGGCGTCCGCCTCCAGATGGGCGGCAGCGACCAATGGGGAAACATCGTCAACGGGATCGAGCTGGCGCGGCGGATGGACGGCACCGAGGTGTTCGGCGCCACCACGCCCCTGCTCACCACCGCGGATGGCGTGAAGATGGGCAAGACGGTGAACGGCGCGGTGTGGCTGCACGAGGACCAGCTGCCGCACTTCGATTACTGGCAGTTCTGGCGCAACACCGACGACCGCGACGTCGGGCGCTTCCTCCGCCTGTTCACCGACCTGCCGCTCGACGAGATCGAACGGCTCCAGGCGCTGGAAGGCGCGGAGATCAACGCCGCCAAGATCGTGCTGGCGAACGAGGCCACCGCCATGTGCCGCGGCCGCGAAGCGGCGGAGGCGGCGGCGGAGACCGCGCGCCGCACCTTCGAGGAGGGCGCCGCGGGCGACACGCTCCCCACCTTCGCCGCGGCCGGTCCGGTGGCGCTGGTCGATGCGCTGGTCGGCCTCGGCTTCTGCGCCTCCAAGGGTGAGGCACGCCGGCTGATCAAGCAGGGCGGCGCCCGCGTCGCCGGCGAGAAGGTCGCCGACGAGGCCGCCCTGATCGAGATCGGTGCCGAGCCGGTCCGCATCTCCGCGGGCAAGAAGCATCATGGCCTACTGGTCACCGCCTGACCAGCAGCACCCCCGCGACCACCAGCGCGACCCCCACCAGCTTGGTCGCACTGACGGGCGACGCCTTGAGGCCGAGCAGCCCGAAATGGTCGAGCACCAGCGCCCCGGCCAGCTGGGTGGCGATGGCAATGGTCAACGTCACCGCCAGCCCCAGCCGCGGCGTGGCGTAAGCGACCGCAAAGACGAAGGTGACGCCATAGGCGCCGCCGATCCAAGCCCAGGGCGGCGCCTGCCGCACCGCGCTCAGCGGCGTGCGGTCGTACAGGCTCCAGATCCCCAGCAGCAGCGCCATGCCGCCGGCGAAGGAGATGGTGGAGGCGAACCACACCGATCCGGTCGAGCGCGCCAGCATCGCATTGGAGGGAGACTGGAAGGCGACGCACAATCCGGCGATGGCGGCCAGCAGGATCGGGAGGGTGGCGGTCATGCCCGCGCCGCTATCAGCCCGATCGCAACAGCGCGACCCCCGCGTCCCGCTCGAAAAGATACAGCGCCACCCGCGCCGCCTGCCCCCGAGCGCTGTCCAGCCCGCCGTCGCGGTCGATCAGCAGCCGCGCGTCCGCGGTCGCGATCTCCAGCAGCGCGCCCAGCATCTCGGGCGCGGCGAGCCGGTAGCCCTCCTCGCCCGACTGGCGCGTGCCGAGCAACTCGCCCGCGCCGCGCAACCGCAAGTCCTCCTCCGCCAGTCGGAAGCCGTCATTGGTCTCGCGCATCAGGGCGAGGCGCGCCCGCGTGGTTTCGCTCATCGCATTGCCGCGCAGCAGCAGGCAGGTGGACTTGCCCCCGCCCCGCCCCACCCGCCCGCGCAGTTGGTGGAGCTGCGCGAGCCCGAACCGGTCGGCATGTTCGATCACGATCAGCGTCGCATTGGGCACGTCGACGCCCACCTCGATCACCGTGGTGGCGACCAGCACGCCCAGTTGCCCGCCCGCGAAGCGCGCCATGGTCGCGTCCTTCTCCGCCGGCCGCATCCGCCCGTGGACCAGGCCGACGCGGTCGCCGAACCGCTCGTGCAGCGCCGCGGCACGCGCCTCTGCCGCGGCGAGGTCGCTCTTCTCGCTTTCCTCGACCAACGGGCACACCCAATAGGCCTGCTTGCCTTCGGAGAGGTGCCGGCCGAGCGCATTGACCACCTCGTCCAGCCGCTCGACGCTCATCACCCGCGTGTCGATCGGCTCGCGGCCGGGCGGCATCTCGTCGAGCCGGCTCTGATCCATGTCGCCATGCGTGGCGAGCGCGAGCGTGCGCGGGATCGGCGTCGCGGTCATCGCCAGGAGGTGCGGCTGGGTCCGGCCCTTGGCGGCGAGCGCCAGCCGCTCGGCGACCCCGAAGCGATGCTGCTCGTCCACAACCACCAGTCCGAGGTCGCGATAGCGCACCGCGTCCTGGAAGATCGCATGGGTGCCGACCAGGATGTGGATCGAGCCGTCCGCCAGCCCCATCAGCACCGATTCGCGCACCCGACCCTTGTCGCGCCCGGTCAGCACCGCGACCTCGATCGGCAAGGGCGCGAGCAGTTTGCGCAGCGTCTCGTAATGCTGGCGCGCGAGGATCTCGGTCGGCGCGAGCATCGCCGCCTGCGCGCCCGCCTCGACCGCGACCAGCATCGAGAGGGTCGCCACCAGCGTCTTGCCCGCGCCGACATCGCCCTGGAGCAGTCGCAGCATCGGCGCCTCCTGCTGGAGGTCGCCCTCGATCTCGGCGACGGTGCGAGCCTGCGCGCCGGTGAGGCTGTACGGCAGGCGCAGCATGTCGCGCAGCCGCCCGTCGCCGCGTAGCGCCCGGCCCCTGCGGCGGCGGGTGTCGGCGCGGATCAGCATCATCGCCAGCTGGTTGGCGAACACCTCGTCATAGGCGAGCCGGGTGCGCGCCGCCTCGTTGCCAGGATCATGGTGGATTCGCTCCAGCGCCTCGCGCCAGCCCGGCCAGCCGCGCTGTGCCAGCAGGCCCGGCTCGATCCATTCGTCCAGCACCGGCGCGCGCCCCACCGCCTGCTCGGCGAGCGCGGCGAGCCGGCGCGAGGTGAGCCCCTCCGACAAGGGGTAGACCGGCTCACGCTCGCGGAACCCCTCCTCGCCTTCGATGTCGGGATGAATTATCTGCAGCTCCTGCCCGTACATCTCCAGCTTGCCCGAGACACGCACGGGCGTGCCCATCGTGTAGAGTTTGCGCACCCAGCCCGAACCGCCGCCGAAATAGGTGAGGCCGACATGGTTGCCGAGCGCATCGAAGGCGTTGACCCGGGTCGGCCCGCGCGGCGAGGAGGCGCTGCGGATGTCGCGCGGCGTAACGGTGATCGCGATGACGCGCCCGGCATCCGCCATGTCGAGCTCGGTGCGCGCCACCCGCTCGATCGCGCCGGTGGGCAGATGGAAGGCGACGTCCACCACCCGTGCAAGATGCAGCCGTTCCAGCGGCTTGGCGAGCGTTGGCCCCACGCCCTTGAGCGCGGTGACTTCGGCGAACAGCGGATTGAGGATTTCGGGACGCATGACTATCTGTGCCCCCACTAGCCGCTTCAGCCGACCGCCAAAAGGCGGCCGGCCGTTTTCGCATTGGAGCCCCATGGACGCCGACACCCGCCTGAAACGCCTGCGCTTCCGCGCTTGGCACCGCGGCACCCGCGAGGCCGATTACATGATCGGCGGCTATTTCGACGCGCACCACGCCCGCTGGACCGCCGCCGAACTCGAGTGGTTCGAGGCGCTGCTGGAAGAGCAGGATGTGGACATCATCGGCTGGGCGATGGGCTCGATCCCGGTGCCGCCCGCCTGGGACGGACCGATGATGGAGCGGATGCGCTCGCTTGATTTCGTGAAGATCACCTGACCTGGACTCCCCTCCCTGGAAGGGAGGGGCTGGGGGTGGGTGGAGGCCTGGCGATACGGCTCAGTCTTCCCCTGGCTCTCAGTACGCCGCCAAGACGCGACCCACCCCCGACCCCTCCCTTCCAGGGAGGGGGGAGTTCAAATGCCCGCCCTCACCTCGATCCTCTCCGCCGCCGCCCCCCTCACCCTTTCGGGCGTCCCAACCGGCTTCCTCCCCGCACTGCTCGGCGACCTCGCGCGCGCCGCCAGGACGCGCGCGGTGTTCATCGCGCCCGACGAGGCGGCGATGCGCGCGATCAGCCAGACCGCGGCGTTCTTCGCGCCCGACCTGGAGATCATCGAGTTCCCCGCCTGGGACTGCCTGCCCTATGACCGCGCCTCGCCGACACTGAGGATCATGGCGGAGCGGGTCGGCGCCCTCCATCGCCTCCAGCAGAAGGCAAAGGGGCCGCAGCTCGTCCTCACTACCGCCAACGCCGCTACCCAACGCACGCTGACCCCGTTCCGCATCCGCCAACTGGTCGCCAACCTGAAGCCCGGCGAGCGGATCGGCCGCGACAAGCTCTCCGCCCTGCTCACCGCCAACGGCTATGTCCGCACCGACACGGTCCACGACCAGGGCGAATATGCGGTGCGCGGCGGGATCGTCGACCTGTTCCCGAGCGGCGAGGAGCAGGCGCTGCGCCTCGACTTCTTCGGCGACGAGATCGAGACGGTGCGCACCTTCGATCCTGGCGACCAACGAACCACCGGCCGGATCGACGGCTTCGTCCTGCTGCCCGCCTCCGAGGCGCTGCTCGACGAGGAGAGCGTCAAGCGCTTCCGCGCGCGCTATCGGGAGACGTTCGGCGCCACCGCCACCGGGGACCCGCTCTACCAGGCGGTCAGCGAAGGGCGCCGCCTGGCCGGCATGGAGCATTGGCTGCCGCTCTTCGAGGACAAGCTCGCCACCCTGTTCGACCATCTCGGCGATTCGGTGGCGGTGCGCGACCATGGGGTACGCGCCGCGGGCGAGGCGCGGTTCGAGGCGGTCGCGGATTATTACGAGAACAGGAAGCGCGCCGAGGCCGCCCAGCCGGGAAGCTATCGCGCCTTGCCCGCCAAGACGCTCTACCTCGCGCCAAAGGAATGGGACGCCGAGCTGGAGGCAGCCGCCTGCCACACCACCACGCCGTTCCACGAGCCTCAATCGAACACCGTGTTCGACTTCGAGGTGGATGGCGCGCGCGACTTCGCGCCCGAGCGCGCCGGCGGCAGCAACGTCTATGAGGCGGTGGTCGCGCACCTCTCGGCGCTGCGCAAGGAAGGGCGCAAGCCGATCCTCGCCAGCTATTCGAACGGCGCACGCGAGCGGCTGACGAGCCTGCTCAAGGACCATGGCCTCACCGGCGCCAAGTTCGTCGATACCTGGCAGGAGGCGCAGGGGGTCGGCGAGACGCAGGTCGCGCTAATGGTGCTGCCGCTCGACAACGGCTTCACCACCCCGGCGCTGGCGGTGCTGACCGAACAGGACATGCTGGGTGACCGGCTGGTCCGCCGCAAGAAGCGCCGCAAGTCCGCCGACGCCTTCCTGGCCGAGCTGTCGACGCTCTCGCCCGGCGACCTCGTCGTCCACACCGATCACGGCATCGGCAAGTATGAGGGGCTGACCCAGGTACCCGTCGCCAACGCGCCGCACGATTGCGTCGCGCTGGAATATGCCGGCGGATCGAAGCTGTACGTGCCGGTCGAGAACCTGGAGGTGCTCTCCCGCTACGGCTCCAGCGAGGAAGGCGCCACGCTCGACCGGCTCGGCGGCGAGGCGTGGCAGCGGCGCAAATCGCAGATGAAGGAGCGCATCCGCGAGATCGCGGGCGAGCTGATCGCCACCGCGGCCGAGCGCGCGCTCCGCCCCGGCGAGGTCGCAGAGCCCGACGGCAGCGGCTATTCCACCTTCGTCGATCGCTTCCCCTATGAGGAAACCGACGACCAGGATCGCGCGATCGAGGACGTGCTGGGCGATCTCGGCGCGGGGCGGCCGATGGATCGGCTGATCGTCGGCGACGTCGGCTTCGGCAAGACTGAGGTGGCGCTGCGCGCCGCCTTCGTCGCGGCGATGGCGGGGATGCAGGTGGCGGTGGTCTGCCCGACCACTCTGCTCGCGCGCCAGCACCATATGAACTTCCGCCAGCGCTTCGAGGGCTTCCCGATCGAGATCGGCCGCCTCTCGCGCCTGGTACCCGCGTCTGAGGCCAAGAAGGTGAAGGAAGGGCTGGCGGACGGCACCATCGACGTGGTGGTCGGCACGCATGCGTTGCTCGCCAAGGGGATCACCTTCAAGCGGCTCGGCCTCGTCATCGTCGACGAGGAGCAGCGCTTCGGCGTCACCCACAAGGAGAAGCTCAAGGCGCTCAAGGCCGAGGTCCACCTGCTGACCCTCACCGCCACGCCGATCCCGCGCACGCTGCAGATGGCGATGAGCGGGCTGCGCGAACTGTCCGTCATCCAGACACCGCCGGTCGATCGTCTGGCGGTGCGCACCTATGTGATGCCGTGGGACCCGGTGGTATTGCGCGAGGCACTGCTGCGCGAACATTATCGCGGCGGCCAGAGCTTCCTGGTCACCCCGCGCATCGCCGACCTGCCCGAGATCGAGGAGTTCCTGCGCGAGGCGGTGCCCGAGGTCCGCTACGTCGTCGCGCACGGGCAGATGTCGGCGAGCGAGGTCGAGGAGCGGATGAGCGCCTTCTACGACAGGAAATATGAGGTGCTGGTCTCCACCACCATCATCGAGAGCGGCATCGACATCCCCTCCGCCAACACGATGATCGTCAACCGCGCCGATCGCTTCGGGCTCGCCCAGCTCTATCAGCTGCGCGGCCGCGTCGGCCGGTCGAAGACGCGCGCCTATGCCTATATGGTCACCCCGCCCGAGCGGATGCTGAGCGAGGCGGCGGAGAAGCGCCTCAAGGTGCTGTCCGATCTCGACTCGCTCGGCGCCGGCTTCCAGCTCGCCAGCCACGATCTCGACATTCGCGGCGCGGGCAACCTGCTGGGCGACGAACAGTCCGGCCACATCAAGGAGGTCGGCTACGAGCTCTACCAGTCGATGCTGGAGGAGGCGATCATGGACGCCAAGGCGGGCGGCCTCGCCAAGCGGCGCGAGGACTTCTCGCCGCAGATCACCGTCGATGCGCCGATCCTGATCCCGGAGGAATATGTGCCGGACCTCGACCTGCGCATGGGCCTCTACCGCCGCCTCAACGAGCTGGAGGCGAAGCAGGACCTGGAGGCGTTCGCCGCGGAGATGATCGATCGGTTCGGGCCGCTGCCCGAGGCGACCGACAATCTGGTCAAGGTCATCGAGATCAAGCTAAACGCGAAGACCGCCTGCATCGCCAAGATGGACATCGGGCCGAAGGGCGCGCTGGTCACCTTCCACGACGACAATCCGCCCAACGTGCCGGGGCTGATGGCCTATGTCGAGAAGCTGGGCGGGATCGCCAAGCTGCGGCCTGATTCGAAGCTGGCGCTGACGCGCAACTGGGCAGATCCGGCGGCGCGGCTGCACGGTGCGCTGCAACTGTCGAAGGGGCTGGCTAAGGCTGCGGGGTGATTGCTGCCCTTCTCCCATCAAGAGAGAGGGCCTATCACCCGACCAATTTCGCCAGTCGCTCTCCATCCACCGGCTCCGAACACAGGAACCCCTGGTACAGATCGCCGCCCTCCGCGGCGAGCAGCGCGCGCTCGGCCTCCGTCTCCACGCCTTCCGCGATCGTCTCCATGCCGAGCGAGCGCGCGATCGCGATCACGCCGCGGACGATCACCCGGTCGCGCTCGGAGCCGGCGATGTCGCGGGTCAAACTGCGGTCGATCTTGAGATAGTCGATCGGCAGCGCCTTGAGGTAGGCGAGGCTGGAATAGCCGGTGCCGAAATCGTCGATGGCGATGCGACAGCCCGCGCCGCGCAGCCGTGCCAGCACCGCGCCGGCGCGGTCGAGGTCGTCGATCAGCCCGGTCTCCACGATCTCCGCCGTCACCCGACCGCGTGCAACGCCGCTTGCATCGATTCGCGCCAGGAACGCCTCCGCGAAACCGGGCCGCGCGAGGTCGGCCGCGGTGACATTGACCGACACCCGCAGCCGCGCCAGCGCCGCCGGCCAGTCAGCCACCTCCGCCAGCGCGCGGCGCTGAATGTGTTCGGAAACGGCGTTGCCGAGATCGGCACGCTCGGCTGCGGCGAACAGGTCGTCCGCGCCCAGCCCGCCCAGCACCGGATGGTCCCAGCGCGCCAGCGCCTCCACCCCCAGGATCGCGCCCGAGCCGAGCGCGACCTGCGGCTGGTAGCGAATAGCGATCTCGCTGCGTTCGATCGCACGATGCAGATCGGCGGCAAGCGCGTCGAGCTTACCGTCGTTCGCCGCCGGGCCGCTCGGCTGACCAAGGGTCCGGCGTGCGCGCGACAGCAGCACCGGCAGATCGTCGCCCGGTGCCGCCCGGGCAGTGCCGATCCGCGTTCCCAGGCTTGCCGCCGTGCCGGCGGCGTCGAAGGGGAGCGCCAAAGCACGGTCCAGCGCGGCGATCGCATCGGGCGCCACCCCTCCATCGGTGAGCAGCACGAACTCGGTGCCGGCGCGGCGCAACATCGCCCCGGCGCCGAGGGCCTGCCGGGCCCAGCCTTCGATCCGCGCCGCGGCTGCCGCCATCAGCGCGTCTCCGGTGGCGCGCCCGTAAGCGGCGTTGACGAACTCGAACCGGGTCAGCACGACCACAATCGCTGATACCGGCTCCGTTCGCTCCGCCAGCCAGTCGGCCAGTACGCCGTCCTCGCGCCGCACCGGATCGCGCCGCTCAGGCCTGACCCACCCGTCCGCGCGCACGAAGCGCTCCGCGAAAGCAAGCGCCGCGGCGACGTCGGCCGGGCCAAAGTCCGCGGCCAGCCAGTGCGTCGCTCCGGCGGCATGCGCCTGCCAAGCCGCCGCGCTGCCGGTCAGCGTCGAAACGGCGATCACCGCCTGCGCGATCGCCTCGATCGGGCCGTCGGCCAGATCGACGATCGCGATCACCGCGCGTGCGTCCACTGTCCAGCCCGCCGCATCCACCAACGCCGCGATCGTTCCCCCGCGGCACCCACTATGGATCGCCACGCGGCGGTTGAAGCTTTCGTCCATCGGCGCGGGTCTAGATGGCCGCTGCCAGTAATCAACTGCGTGCGGACCCAAACGCAGCGCCCACCGTTCCGCATCGGGATGACTCCTCCCGATCCGGGCGCGCGCTTGCACCCCGCCGTAGCAACGCCTAGCTTCAGCGGGGTGAGATCCGATCCTCTTATCGACGCGCATGGGCGTCAGATCCGCTATCTGCGGATCTCCGTCACCGATCGGTGTGACCTGCGCTGCCGCTATTGCATGGCAGAGCAGATGACCTTCCTGCCGCGCAGCGCTCTGCTGGCGCTGGAGGAGATCGCCATCATCGCGGAGCGGTTCATCGCCCGCGGCGTCCGCAAGATCCGGTTGTCGGGAGGCGAGCCGCTGGTCCGGCGTGATATCGGCGAGTTGGTCCGCCGGCTCGGCGGCCATGTCGGCACCGGACTCGACGAACTGACCATGACCACCAACGGTACGCGCCTCGCGCAGCACGCCGTGGCGCTGCGTGAAGCCGGCATTCGCCGCGTCAACGTCAGCCTCGACAGCCGTAATGCCGAGACGTTTCGCTACATCACCCGGCACGGAAACGTGGCCGAGGTGCTGGACGGCATTGCCGCCGCCGCCGCCGTGGGACTTCGCGTCAAGATTAACATGGTGGCGCTCGCCGGGCTCAACGAGGAAGAGATCGCGCCGATGCTCGATTGGTGCGTCGCCGAGGGACATGACCTGACGCTGATCGAGACCATGCCGCTCGGCGCCGTCGACGAGGATCGCGCCGACCGCTTCGTGCCGCTCACCCGCTTGTTCGAGGACCTGTCCGCCCGCTTCGCGCTGTCGCGCGATCCGCACGGTACCGGCGGCCCCGCGCGCTACTGGCAGGTGGACGACAGCGGCACGCGTCTGGGTTTGATCTCACCGCTCACCGCGAACTTCTGCGATGGCTGCAACCGTGTCCGCCTCACCACCGAGGGCAAGCTGTACATGTGCCTCGGTCATGACGACCAGGTCGATCTCAAGGCCGCGCTGCGCGACGGCGGCGTCGACGCGCTCGATGCCGCCATCGACGGTGCGCTCGCGATCAAGCCGGCGCGCCACGACTTTAGCATCTCGCGCGGCGCGGCACCCGCGGTGGCGCGGCACATGAGCGTGACCGGCGGATGAACAGCTACCCGCGGCGCGCGCTGGTCGCGTCGCCGACCGAGCAGGCGCAGGCCGCGCGACAGGTGCTTGCCGACGCTTGGGACTGGTGCGACCCATCAGAGGCGGACGTGGTGATCGCGCTGGGCGGCGACGGGTTTCTTCTCCAGACGCTGCACACGATGCTCGGACGCCACCATCCCGCCGTGCCGGTGTTCGGGATGAACCTGGGAACGGTCGGCTTCCTGATGAACGAATGGCGACCGTTCGGGCTTGACGAGCGACTGTCGAGTGCGCGCAGCTTCAAGGTCAATCCGCTTGCGATGATCGCCACCGGCATCGACGGCCGCCTGCACCACCACCCTGCAATCAACGAGGTATCGCTGCTGCGCGAGACGCGGCAGACCGCCAAGATCGAGGTCAGCGTCAACGAACGGGTGGTGCTGGAGGAGCTCGCCTGCGACGGCATCCTCGCCGCCACGCCCGCAGGCTCCACTGCCTACAACCTGTCCGCGCAGGGCCCGATCCTGCCGCTCGGCGCCTCAATGATCGCCCTCACCCCGATCAGCCCATTCAGGCCGCGACGCTGGCGGGGGGCGATCCTGCCGGACAAGGCAAGGATCGCGCTGCGGGTACTCGACCCAAGCAAGCGCCCCGTCTCGGCGGTGGCGGACCAGCACGAGGTCCGCGATGTGGCTCGCGTCGAGATCGCGATCGATCGCACCCGCGAGCTGACGCTCTTGTTCGATCCCGAGCACGCGCTGGACGACCGGATCACGATGGAACAGTTCGCCTCCTGAAACGCGTCACAGCGGCATACGCGCGCATGCTTTCAGGGGGGTTGAAACACGCAACGGCGGCTGTATAGGACGCCGCTCCGGTGACGGTCCCTGATAGCTCAGCGGTAGAGCTCTCGACTGTTAATCGAGCGGCCGTAGGTTCGAATCCTACTCAGGGAGCCACCGGATCCTCTCGCGACGCCCGCGTTGGCGCGCGCCTTGCAATCAGGCCAAGCCGCGACGTTGTGCGCAGCGATCAGGCGCTCAGGCGCGCCTTCTCGTGATAACTGGCGAGGGCCTGACTCAGGAACGACCAGAAATACTCACCGGCCGTCTTCTCGAAGCTGTCGCGATAGTGGGTGCTGTCAAGAAGCGCGGCTTGCTGATCGTGCTGGACCAGCATGTCCTTGGTCGAGAATTTCGGAATGCCGTGCTTGTGCCCGACCTCCGAAAGCAGTTCGGACAGGCGCTCGCGCGCGGGCAGCGGATTCCCATCCTTGTCCAGCGCATGAATGTGGTCGCAGATCGTGACGGGTGCCTGAACCTCCGCACCGATGGCGCGCAGATTGCCCACGATATCGGCTTCCGATTCTTGGGCGAGCTTTATGTCGCGAAGGGGGTGCCCTGCCGGCCAGGGCACACCCCGTTTGGACGTGGATGCGCGATTGTCGAGTCCGAGTGCGTCCGCCGCAGTCCAAACCTTCGGCACGTGGACGAACTCACCCGCGACGGTGGCGACCTTCAGGGCGGAAATCTCGACCAGAACCAGATCGATGTCGCGAACGGAACCGGGTCGCGCGAGCGACGGCGATTCCTCCCGGTCAGGCACATCGACGAACGGACGCAAACGCTCGTCCAGCTTCAGGGATCCCCGGATCAGGCGCACATATTGCAGTCCTTCCCCGGAAGAGTGGGTGAACCACGGCTCCTCCTTGTTCGCGAAGTCGATCACGCCAAGCTTGTGCAGGGATCGCAGCGGACGTGCGATCCGGCAGCTGCCGACGGCGAGAATGCGGGGTTTGGTGGCCATACCAGGGAAGTAGCGACGCGGCGTTTGCGTGGCTAGGCCGGGCGAACCGGTCCGTTGGCGGGCCGTGCCCGCCCTGCCCGGCCGCGCCTTTATGGCATGCCCGATGCTTCCAGCCAGGCCGCGACAAGGCGGTCGGCCTTATCGGTCAGTTCCACGAGGTGACGACGTCGGTCAACGGGATCGGGTCGGCGTTGTACCAGGCCGTCGTCACACAGTAGCTTGATCCAGCGAAGGCCAGTGGTCGCGGGCACCCGGCCAGCAATGCACGCTCCACTGATCGTCACCTGGGTCCGGGTCCGCCGCGCCACGAACAGGTCGATGAGCATATATGCCCCGGCGCTGCACAGGTGCCCGGGGAACAATGACTGCCCGAGGTCCACCTGGCGTAGTACCCGGCGGGCCACCGACACCAGGTCAGGCGACCCGTTAGCCACCCCGGCGCCCCCCGGTCGCGTGCCCGCGACGTGACCCGTCCCGACGCGGTCCGTCGCCGCCGCGCCGGTCACGGTCGCGCCTCCAGTCGATCAGCACTCCCAGCAGCAGCACGCCCATCTTGGGCAGCGACCAGACCACCTCCAGGATGAAGTACACCCGGAAGGCCAGGGCGGGCGCAAGCATGGCGCTGAAATGCGCGCACACCGTCAGCACATGCAGGCCCGCAAGCCAGATCGGCCAGTATCGGCGACTGCGTAGCGCCACGACGTACAAACCGAGGAGCAACACCGTGTCTATGGCGAATACCAGATAGTTCGGGCTGGCCCAGCGCCAGTCGACGTAACTGGCGCCGGTTGTTGAGACATATGCGGTTACGTACAGGAGCGCGGTCCATCGGCCGGCGGTTCCTCCAAGTAATGCTGCGGTGCCGCACGCGACGGCGACCAGCGTGGCGAACAGAAAGGGAGAGGCCGAAACCAGCCACATCGGACGGTCTCAGCCGCCGCGATCAGGCGACCACCGGTTCCTGAACCGGGGCCTGAGCGCAAACGGCGGCGCCGCCGGCGTGCGCGTCGCTGTTGATGGGACAAGTCGCCGCGCAGCCCTCCAGGACCGGCTGAGCCCCGAACGACGGCGCCATGGCGCGAAGCAGCTTCAGGGTATCGCCGACAGCCCAGCGTGCATCCAGCATCTTGGTGGACGTTGCGTGCAGCGCGGCAAACACCCGGTGGGTATCGCTGAAGGCGGCATTGGCATCGCGCGCTGCGGTGACGACCGAGACGAACAGCCGCTGGTTGGCCAGCAGGGAATCATCATGGCTGCGGATCAGATCCTTAACTTCGTCGGAGATCATCGCAGCGGCAGGTATCGGGACGTGCGGCATTCCGTGCTCCTCCAACGCTCCGCGTCTAGGACGTCACCCACAGCAGGCCCGCGCCCGTCACTGCCAGGGCGACGACGAAACTCAGGCTCACCGCGGCGACCCGAACGATCGCGAGCGTCTTCTCGATCCAATTGAGATCATGTTCAGGTCCGCTGATCGGCGGCACCGAGAACAGCCACCGAACTCCGGCGACGGACCGAGCAAGCCGTGTCCGGACAATCCCGCCAACCCCCGACGATCTGGATTGAGAAGTCGATCCAGAACATTCCGCCGCTCTTGTCTCCGCCTCGAGAAACATCCGTGCCGCCTCCTGCCGCGAGGCGGCACCGAGAAGCCGGCTGGCCCGCGACAGATAGGTGTCGACAGTTCCCGGCGAGAGGTCGAGCTCGCGCCCGATCGCCTTCGAAGCGCTCATGCCGCGAGCCACCAGCCGCAGGCATTCGATCTGGATCGGCGTGAGTTCGGTAAGGTCGGCAGCCACTTGGTCCCTCCGAAACGGAGCATACCGAACCCCGCCGCAGAGTCGATGACGCCACTTTCCCGATTCGGTCCGCTGGCTTCCTCAAATGGGTTATGCGACCATCGGAAACGTGGATCGCTGCGCGAGATTGCTCCGGATCGGAGTTCAACCTAGGTGATGTCCCAACTCGGTCGCGGGAACCTTGGCAATGGCGGAACAGCTTCAAGATGCATTGCGCCTGATGCAGGAGGCGATGGTGCTGCTGGATGCGGCGGGCGAGGACGTGGTGGCCGCGCACCTCGATCTCGCCGTCCAGCGGCTGATCGAGATCGTGGGTCACGATTCCGCACGTCGCATGCGTTGACCCGGCGCCGTTACCGGTCCATTCTGAACCGGTTCGCGCACCCCCCCAACCCCGTGTGCGAACGCGGGGCCTTCCCAAGCTCCGGCGACGCGCGGGCGTATCATCCTCCCCCGGATCATCGTCCGCGCGTCGCTACCGGTCGCCGACGGCGCGACACGGTTCGTCCCACGGCCATATCAAATCCGTTTCGATAGCGTTACGGCCCGGTCCACGGGAGACCATGCATGCGTACCTTCGTTCTACTGCTCGGCACCGGCCTGGCCCTGGCGGGCTGCACCACCCGCGGCGAGCTTCGCGCCGACCGCCGCGATGTCCGGATTCAATCCGCCCAATGTCAGAATGCCAAGGCGTACCGGGGCAAGCGCGCGCAGCGCGTCCAGTGCGCCCAGGCCCGCGATGCGCGTCGCGAGTTGAAGCAGGATCTGCGCAACCCGGACTGAGCCGGCAAAGTCGCCGCCGCAGGGACCCCTTTCGTTCATCCTGCGTTCGCGTAAGATGAGCTAGGGTGGCGATCATCCGCCATCCCCGGCGGACCGGAGTTTCTTCGATGTTGTTCAACGGCTTCCGTCGCGGTCCGCTTCTGGCCGCGATCGCGTCCGGCGCGCTCGTGCTCAGCGGCTGCGCCACCGAGACCCCGTATCGGCCAGCCACGGGCAAGGGTTTCTACCGCACCGGCTATACCGACCGGCAGGTCGAGGCGAACCGCTTCCTCGTCACGTTTGCCGGCAACACCGTGACCGAGCGCGACACCGTGGAACGCTATCTGCTCTACCGCGCAGCGCAACTGACCGTGGAGAACGGCTACGACCATTTCGTCATGGTCCAGCGGGATACCGACCGCCAGGCACGCACCTATTCGACGACACCGTCCTTCGGCCCCTATGGCGGCTGGGGCGGGTATTGGGGCCCGTCCTGGGGATTCTATGGCCGCGGATTCGGCTGGCGGCGGTTCGGCGGCGGGTTCGGTTGGGGCGGATGGGGCGGTTACGGCTTCAACGACTTCGATGTGCGGACCGTGGATCGCTATGAGGCATCCGCCGAGATCGTGATGCGCAAGGGTGCCCCCGGGCCGGAGGACGTCCGCGCCTTCAACGCGCGCGAGGTGATCGAGCGGATCGGGCCGACGGTGGTGCTGCCCAAGGATCAGCCGCGCTCCTCGTGAGGTACCGGGCCCCCTGGTCCCGCCTTCCGGCGGGATGAGGGGCCGGCGAGCGCATCGTCCCGTATCCGGCCCGGCCTGTCTCCCGACACGCCGGGAACGGCTCCGGCGCTGCTAGACGTCCGCGGCGACAGGCTGGGACGTTCGACATGCGGCACGCGCTCTACCAAGTTGCCTCGGTTCTCCTCGGCAGCCTCCTGGTGGCCGGCTGCGGCAACGCAGAGGCTCCGAAGAAGTTGGCAAAACCGTCGCGCACAACGGAGGCGCAGCCACCTGTTCCCGCCGTCGCCACTACGCCGCTGATCCGCGCCATCGAGCTTGCCGGCAACATCCG
This sequence comes from Sphingomonas sp., assembly GCF_042096255.1. GTDB lineage: Bacteria > Pseudomonadota > Alphaproteobacteria > Sphingomonadales > Sphingomonadaceae > Sphingomonas. Next base: position 58,259 of record NZ_JBELLZ010000003.1, read on the forward strand.
CCTAGATTCGACCGAGCGCTTGCAGATCGCCCGCTCCGAACGCACGCTGGCCGCCGAGGACAAGGCGCAGCTCGAAGCCCTGCTGGCCCGATACGATCGCGAGAGCCCGATGTGGCGCGCCGCCGCCCGCCACGTCGTGCGCCAGCAGCTGCACTTCAACCGCGCGGAGTTGAAGGACCCGACGCCGACCGCGCTGCTCGACCGGCGCGACCCGATCCTCGTCGAGGACACAAAGCGGAAGGAAGTCGTCACCCAAGCCGACATCCGTGCGATCGACGCGTCCAACCGGATCATGGCGAAGCTCGCCGGCATCAGCGTGCCGCCGCTGATCGAGGGACCCCGCGACCTCGCGCAGCTCAAGACCAATTATGCCACCTCCAGCGTGGAGCGCATCCTGCTGACCCAGGCGGATATGCGCCACGCCATGGTGGCGGATGGCTGGCCCAAATTGCCCGCTAACCGAAAGGCGATCTTGATGAAGGCCATCCGCCAGCATGTCCGCACGACGAAGGACGTGCATGGCGGCGCCCGCGAGCTGGAGGCCTTTTTCCTGGAGGCCGAGCGGAGGCGCCGCAATCCGCCGCCGGCACGCGGACTATCGGCGGGGGACCGGGCCGCGATCGCGCGGTTGCGCCAGAGCATCTGGCGCGGCCATCAGGCGACGCTGATCGCGGTGCGCGGCCACGGCATCCTCCAGGCCATGAACACCGCGGACTATATCGCTCCCTGAGCGGCCCCTCGCGTCATACTGCGCCGTGGCAATGCTTGTACTTGCGCCCCGATCCGCACGGGCATGGCGCATTGCGGCTGACCACGCCTTTCCAGCTTTCCGGATCGCTGCCCACTTCCGCGCCGGTCGGCTGGGCGATCTGCATTGGCGGCAGCTGGGTCTGGATCAGCCCGAGCGCACCCGCGTCGAGATCGCGGGTATTGTCCTCGCCGGTGAACGGATCGAAGTGGCTGGTGATGAAGTCCGGCAGTTCGGGCAGGTCCGGCACCGGCTGGAACTGAAAATGCGCCTGCGCGATCGTGCGGGTCACGTCCTCGCGGATGTTGTCCAGCATGCGCTGGAACAGACTGAACGCCTCCTGCTTGTATTCGTTGATCGGCGTCTTCTGGGCATAGGCACGCAGGTGGACGACCTGGCGGAGCGCGTCGAGCGTCGACAGATGCTCCTTCCAGTGGTGGTCCAGGTTCTGGAGCAGGATCGACTTCTCGATCTGGGTCCAAGTCTCCGGCTCCAGCTCCGCCGCCTTGCCCGCGATCAGCGCATCGGCCTCGGCCTGGACGCGCTCGGCGACCATCTCGGGGTCGATCGCGTCTTCCTTGAGCCAGTCATCGACCGGTAGAACGATGTTGAGCACCTCGGCGATACGCAGCTTCATCCCCTCCACGTCCCATTGTTCGGGATAGGAATTGGGCGGGCACGCCTCGCCAACGATGGCGTTGACCGTCTCGGCGCGCATGTCGGTGACGACGTCGCCCACCGTCTCGGCGTCCATGATGTCCGCGCGCTGCTCGTAGATTACCTTGCGCTGGTCGTTCATCACGTCGTCATATTCGACCACCTGCTTGCGGATGTCGTAGTTGCGCGCCTCGACCTTCTTCTGCGCGGTCTCGATCGCCTTGGTCAGCCACTTGCTGCCGATCGCCTCGCCGTCCTCGATGTTGTTGCGCATCATCTTGGCGAACAGGGTGTCCGGGCCGAAGATGCGTAGCAGGTCGTCGTCGAGGCTGAGATAGAAGCGGCTGAGCCCCGGATCGCCCTGACGGCCCGATCGGCCGCGCAGCTGGTTGTCGATGCGCCGGCTCTCGTGGCGTTCGGTGCCGAGCACGAACAGTCCGCCCGCCTCCAGCACCTTCTGCTTCTCCGCCGCGATCTCGCGCTTGATCTCCTCGATTGCGGCGTCGCGCTCGGGCCCCTCGGGCATGCCGGCGAGTTCATCGTCGGTGCGGAATTCGAGGTTGCCGCCCAGCTGGATATCGGTCCCGCGGCCCGCCATGTTGGTCGCGATCGTCACCGCCCCCAGCCGGCCCGCCTGCGCGACGATGTGCGCCTCCATCTCGTGATGGCGCGCGTTGAGCACCGAATGATCGACGCCCTCCTGGCGGAGGAACTCGCTCAGCAGCTCGCTCTTCTCGATCGAGACGGTGCCGACCAGCACCGGCTGGCCGGTCTCGGCATGTTCGCGGATCCGCTTGGCGATCGCGCGGAATTTGTCCTGCGTGTTCTTGTAGAATTCGTCCTCCTCATCCACGCGCTGCACCGGCAGGTTGGTGGGGATGGTGACGACGTTCATCTTGTAGATGTCGTAGAACTCGGCCGCCTCGGTCGCCGCGGTGCCGGTCATGCCTGCCAGCTTGGGGTACATGCGGAAATAGTTCTGGAAGGTGATCGAGGCCATGGTCTGGTTCTCGGGCTCGATGTTGACGCCCTCCTTGGCCTCGACCGCTTGGTGCAGGCCGTCCGACCAGCGCCGGCCGTCCATCATGCGCCCGGTGAACTCGTCGATGATGATGACCTTGCCATCCTTGACGATGTAATCGGTGTCACGCTTGAACATGATGTTCGCGCGCATCGCCTGGTTCAGGTGATGGACGATCTGCGTGTTCTCGAAATCGTAGAGGTTGGCGCCGACCAGCAGCCCCGCGTCCTCCAGCATCCGCTCGACCTTTTCGGTGCCGTCCTCGGTCAGCACCACGGTCTTCTGCTTCTCGTCCTTCTCATAGTCATCGGGCGAGAGCTGCTTCACCACCGCATCGACGCCGATATATTGCTCGGACTTGTCGTCGGTCGGGCCGGAGATGATCAGCGGCGTACGCGCCTCGTCGATCAACACCGAATCGACCTCGTCGACGATCGCCATCGCGAAGGCGCGCTGCACCATCGACTGGCGGTCGTACTTCATGTTGTCGCGCAGGTAATCGAAGCCGAACTCGTTGTTGGTGCCGTAGGTGATGTCGGCGGCATAGGCCTCGCGACGCTGCTCGTCGGTCAGGTTAGGCACGATCACGCCGACGGTCAGGCCAAGGAAGCGATACACCTGCCCCATCCAACCCGCGTCGCGTGCGGCGAGATAATCGTTGACGGTGATAACGTGGACGCCGGCACCGGGCAGCGCGTTGAGATAGGTCGCCAGCGTCGCCACCAGCGTCTTGCCCTCGCCGGTGCGCATCTCGGCGATCTCGCCGCGGTGGAGAACGATGCCGCCGACCATCTGCACGTCATAGTGCCGCTGGCCGAGCACGCGCCGCGCCGCCTCGCGCACGGTGGCGAACGCCTCGGGCAGCAGGCTGTCGAGCGTCTCGCCATTGGCGAGACGCTCGCGGAACAGGACGGTCTGGTTGCCGAGCGTAGCGTCGTCCATCGCCTGGAGCTGCGGCTCGAAACCGGCGATCTTGGCGAGGACGGGATTGAGCGACTTGACGTAGCGCTCGTTGGAAGAGCCGAACAGGGACTTGGCGAGATTGCCGAACATGGCGAAAAGGTCCTGATATTTGGGCGGCGCGGCACCGCAATGCAGACCGCGCGGAAATAGGGCTAAGGAGGGCCAACCCGCCTTATTCGCGCCGACGGATCAGCCAGGCGGGCGCCTTTGCGACAGTCGGCACCACTGGGGCGGACTCCTGTGCGACATCACGGATCGTAGCCGCCGCGGCAATCGGCCGCTCGGTGCGCGCCGGCGCCTGCCGCACCTGCGCGGCCTGCGCGCCGATCCCCGCCACCGCCGCCGCCGGCTCCGCCGCACGCGCATAGCCGCCCGCGCCGGTGAGCGCGGACAGCAACGCGGACAGGAGCAGCAGCAGGTTCATCGCCACCGCGACATAGGGAGGCGGTCGCGGCGCGTCCACCGTCTCGCATTTGTCGCGATCCGCGCGATAGCATGACCCCGCCGCGCGAGGGGCCGGCGAGTGGGAGGAGGCGATGCGATATCGGGATACGGAATGGGCGGACTATCTCATCGGCACGTCGGCGGACGACATCTTCTTGCTTAGGCATTTCGGCGCCTACGGCGGGACCGACCTCATCCGCGGAGGCGGCGGCTTCGATCACCTGATCGTGGACTATTCTCGGCTTCGCGACAGTTGGCGCGGAAATATCGTGGTCACCAATACGGGGGCTCTCTACGGTACGTTCGGAACGACCGCGGTAGAGTTCGAGGACATCGACCGGCTGACGTATCGCGGCTACAAGACCAGCGACCTTCTTACCGTCATCGTGTCCGGAGATATCGAGGGCAATTTCATCTTCGCGGATGCGCGCGGCGAGGAAGCGGGTCCCTATGCAGCCGATGTCCTCGTGCTCCGCTTCACCACCAATGAAAGCCATTTGGTCCGGAGCCTGGGCGAGCGCGTCTCGACGCATTTCGGCGTCTTCGTCAATTTTCGAGAGCATCAATGTCTATTTCGGCGATCGCGACGATGCCGCGGAGTGCGGCGATGGTAGAGATACGCTATACGGGGGTGCGGGATCCGATCGGCTTGATGGCGACGCCGGAGACGACTTCCTTAATGGAGGTGCAGGCGCCGACCGCCTCATCGGAGGGATGGGCGCCGATACCTTTTACTATCATTCCGAGCGCGAGAGCCGCAACGAGGCTCCCGACATCATCCATTTCGGCACCGGCGAAGGTGACAAGATCAATCTGGCGGCGATCGATGCGAACCCTCTGGTTCGGCGAGACCAAGCCTTCACGTTCATCGACCGGGCAGCGTTCTCGATCACCGCGGGCGAACTGCGGCAGTCGATCAATACGGATGGCACGATCCTCCTGAGAGGCGACATCAACGGCGACGCCCTCGCCGACCTCACCATCCTCGTCCACGCCGACGCGCCGCTGGTCGCCAGCGACTTCATCCTCTGAACGGTAACGCCGGCCGCGTCGCCGCGCGGCCGGCCGACCCGTCCCCGGCTTACAACACGAAGTCGTTGACCGTTAGGCTGGTGACGTTGTCGACGATGATGGTGAAGTCCGCCTTGCCGTCGCCGTTCACGTCGCCCATCACCTGCGCGTCGCCGCCCACCACCTTGTAGATCAGGTCCCCAGCGTGCTTGGTGAAGTTGCGCGCGCCCAGGAACGTGAAGGCATTGTCCTTGCCGCCCTTGATCGCATCGATCTCGGCGAGATGAATTTGGTCACCGTCCAGCCGGCTGAAGTCGAGGATCACGTCGGCCTTCGCCGCGACCTTGTTGGTCTCGGTCACGTCCGTGAAGTAGAAGATGTCGTCACCGCTGCCGCCGACCAGCTGGTCCTTGCCCGCCTTGCCCCACAGGAAGTCGTCACCACCATCGCCCTGGAGCCAGTCGGCGCCCTTGCCGCCCTGCAGCTCGTCGTTGCCGCTGCCGCCCTTCAGCACGCCGCGCTTGTCATTAGCGAGGATGAAGTCGTCGCCCGATCCCCCGATACCGGTGGTGATGTCAGTACCCCACTGAATGAACAGGTTGTTCTTCAGCCCGCCGATGCTGGAGAAGGACGCCTCGCGCAGGTCGAGCGTCTGGTCCATCGACCATTCCGAAAGATCGATCGTATTACCGGTGCCCTGGTTGTAGATCGTCACCACGGGCTCGTAGTTGACGGTGAAGTCGTAGAAGTCGCGCATCGGCCCCAGGATGTTGCTGTGAAAGCCATAGGTCTGGCCACCGGTGAACGGCGATGCCTTCGAGACGCCATACATCTGCTGGATGGCCATGATGTCGAGCCCCATCACCGTGTGTGGTGCGGTGCGGTAGTTGAAGCTCTCGTCAAAGCCCCAGTATGTGCCCTGGATCGGGTTCTGATCGACGTACTTGGCATCGCTGTCGTACCAGCTGATATACGACATGATGGTGAACATGCGATCGTCATAGGCGCTGAACTGCTGGGTCGCAGCGTTGACGTTGCCGTTGTAATTGCCGCCATGCCCCAGCCCAAGCAGGTGACCGACCTCGTGGATCACCGTGGACATCCCATAGCCGCCGTAGAGGTTCAGGTCGCCGGAAAGGTCGAACCCAGGAACGGAGGTATCGATGCTGATCAGCGCCTGGCCGGTGACCCGGCCCGGGGCGGCAGAAGGGTCGTGGGGGCCCGGAATCTTGCCCGCCTCCAGCGCCGCGGCATTCTGCTGCTCTGCATCGGCGCTCTCATAGCTGAGCATCCCGCAGCCGCAGGGACACATGGTCGCGCCGCTGCCGTTCGAGGTCGGCGTGCTGCAATAGGCACCGCCATCATCGCCCCGGCGCAACAGAACGCCCGCGTTCTTCTGGTTTGCCGCCTCCACGAAGGTGACGTTCGCCACCGAGGACCACATGCCGAAGGCCTTGAGGAACGTCGCCTTTTCGATAGCGGTGAAGTTCGATTTTGGATCGAAAAAGTAGCTGATCGTCGCCCCCGTGCCGACCACGGCCTGGCCCCATTTGAACGCGGTCCCCCCGTTCAGGCCCCAGAACGACTCATCCGTCAGCTTTCCGTCGGCATCGATCCCGCTGAGGAAGGCAACCTGATCGTCCAGGCTGGGCGACTTCGCCGCGTTGAGCTTGCGTAGCTGGACATCGGGACCACGCACGCTGTCGACATAAGGTCTTGCAGGCGCATCGCTCCCGAAGAACAGGTCTCCGATGGGAGACGAATACTCGTTATCGAACTTCCTCGCCATGATCGTTCCCCTTGCGTTCGGCTCCCCATTGAGCCTTGTGCCCGATCGCTAAGAGGAGACGATCGCAAGGGTGAACAACCACGCGACAAACCTTGCCAGAAAACATCACGAGGCGACGAAGCTACGACGAAAGTTGCTGCCCGACCGAATGGACGTGGCTGTCTCGTTACAAGGTTAGAGCAGGAAATCGTTGGCGTTCAGGAAGCGGGCATCCTCCACGACGATGGTGAAGTCCGCTTTGCCGTCGCCATTGATGTCGCCCATCACCTGCGCGTCGCCATTCGCCACCTTGTAGATCAGCTCGCCCGCAGTCTTGGAAAAGCTGTCCTTGCCAAGGAACCGAAAGTCGTTGTCCCGACCACCACGGACAGCGTCAATATCGGAAAGATCGATCTTATCGCCATCGGCGCGGTTGAAGTCCAGGATTCTGTCCGCACGCGCGATCTTCGCAACGCTCTCCTTGACGGACTGGTAGACGAACCGATCCGCTCCGTCGCCCCCGACCAGTTCGTCGCGGCCGTTCTTGCCCCACAGGTAATCGTCGCCCGCGTCACCACTCAGCTCGTCGGCGCCCTTGCCACCCCAGATCTCGTCATCGCCGTTGCCGCCGAAGAAGATGCCCTTCTTGTCGTTGGCCAGCATGAAATCGGTGCCCGACCCGCCGATCGCGGTTGTAATGTCCGTATCCCAATGGATGAACATGTTGTTGGTGAGGCCGAGCACGCTGGAGTAGCTGGCACCGCGCAGGTCGATATACTGGTAGTCAGTATAGCGCGACAGGTCCATGGTGTTGTTCGATCCGGTGTTATAGATCGTGACCACCGGACTGCTGTTCACCGCGAAATCATAAAAATCGGACAACGGCCCCTTGATGTTGCTGTTGAAGCCATACACCTGGCCGCCGGAGAAGGGCGAGGTCTCCGCCACGCCGTACATCTGCTGGATCGCCAGGATATCCAGGCCCATCACCGTGTGCGGCGCGGTGCGATAGGTGAACTCGTCGGTGATCCCCCAATCCGTGCCTTCGAAGAAGTTCTGATCGTAGAACTTGGCATTGGTGTTGGTCCAGTTGACGTAGGACATGATGGTGTACATGCGATCGTCATAGGCGCTGAACTGCTGGGTCCTCGGATTGACGTCGCCGTTGTAGTTGCCGCCATGGCCCAGGCCGAGCAGGTGGCCGACCTCATGGATGATGGTCGACATGCCATAGCCGCCATAGGTGTCCAGCGAGCCCGACAGGTCGAAACCGGGAACGGAGGTGTCGATGCTGATCAGCGCCTGGCCGATCACCCGGCCGGGCGCTGCGGACGGATCGTGCGGACCCTCGATCCCGTCAAACTGCGCGGCGGCCGCAGCCTGCCGATCGGCATCGCGCGCCTCATAGCTCAGCGCGCCGCAGCCGCACGGGCACATCGTTGCGCCGCTGCCGTCAGATGTCGGCGTGCTGCAATAGGCGCCGCCGTCATCGCCACGACGCAGCAGGACGCCGGCGCCCTTCTGCCCCTTGGCTTCGACGAAGGTGACGTCCGCCACCGCGGACCACATGCCGAACGCCTTGAGGAAAGTCGCCTTCTCGACGTCCGAGAAGTTCGATGTGGGATCGAAGAAGTAGCTGATCTTCGCACCGGTGCCGATCACCGGGCGGCCCCACTTGAACGCCGTGCCGCCATTCTCGCCCCAATAGGATTGGTCGGTCAGCTTGCCGTCCGCATCGATGCCGCTCAGGAACGCGACCTGATCGTCCAGGCTGGGCGATGTCGGCGCGCGCAGCTTGCGCGCCTGGACCGACGGCTCACCGATGCTGTCTAAGTAAGGCAGTGCAGGTGCATCACTGCCGAAGAACAGGTCTTCGCTGAAGCCGCTGTGTGCGTCGTTGAACTTCCTCGCCATGATCGTTCCCCATCAGCACGGCCTGGGCACAGGCCATCGGCACGGCCGATACCGAGAGAATGCGACAGGACGAAGCGCGAGGCGACGAATGGCTCCGCACGGCTGACGGACGGACGCGCGCGGACGACCGCCCGCCCGGCGCGGCCGCCCCCTTCAGCTCGTCAGAGCACGAAGTCGTTCACGCCCAGGCTGGTCACGTTGTCGACGATGATGACAAAGTCCGCCTTGCCGTCGCCGTTGACATCGCCCATCACCTGCGCGTCGCCATTCACCACCTTGTAGATCAGGTCGCCCGCGGTGCGGGTGAAGTTGCGCGTACCCAGGAAGGTAAAGGCATTGTCCTGCCCGCCCTTCACCGCATCGATGTTCTGGAGGACGATCCGGTCGCCGTCGAGCCGGTTGAAGTCGAGGATCACGTCAGACTGTGCGGCCTTCTTGGCGCTGTCCACGGGAGCGTTGAACCAGAACAGATCCGCCCCGCTGCCGCCGACCAGCATGTCCTTCCCCGCTCCGCCCCAGAGCAGGTCGTCGCCGCCATCGCCCTGGAGCCAGTCTGCGCCCTTGCCGCCCCAAAGTTCGTCACTGCCGCTGCCACCCATCAACACGCCGGCGCGGTCGTTGGCGATGATATAGTCGTCGCCCGAGCCGCCGATGCCGCGGGTGATGTCGGTGCCCCATTGCACGAAGAGGTTGTTGCTCAGCCCCCCGACGCTGGAGAAATTGCCCGGTCGAAGGTCAAGCAGCGCATCATAGGACCATTCCGACAGATCGACCGTATTGTTGGTACCCTGGTTGTAGATCGTCACCACCGGGCTGATGTTGACCGAGAAGTCGTAGAAGTCGCGCAGCACGCCGTAGATGTTGCTGTGGAAGCCATAGGTCTGCCCGCCGGTGAAGGGCGAACTTTCTGACACGCCATACAGCTGCTGGATGGCGATGATGTCCAGCCCCATCACCGTGTGCGGCGCAGTGCGGTAGTTGCCGCCCTCGTCATAGCCCCAATAGGTGTTCGGGATGGGGTTCTGCGCAGCATACTTGGCGTCGGTATCGGTCCAGTTGATGTAGGACATGATCGTGAACATGCGATCGTCAAAGGCGCTGAACTGCTGCGTGCGCGGCGTCGCGCTGCCGTTGTAATAGCCGCCATGGCCCAGGCCGAGCAGGTGGCCGACCTCGTGGATGATCGTCGACATGCCATAGCCGCCATAGGTGTCGAGCGATCCCGACAGGTCGAAGCCGGGCACGGAGGTGTCGACGCTGATCAGCGCCTGCCCGGTAACCTTACCCGGCGTGGTGCCGCGCCCATCCGCGGAGGGGGTGCTGTTGTACGCGCCGCCGTCATCGCCGCGGGTCAGGAAGACGCCCGCGGACCGCGAGTTGCCGACCTCCACGAAGGACACGTCGGCGATCGCCGACCACATGCCGAACGCCTTGAGAAAGGTCGCCTTCTCCACCGCGCTGAAGCGCGACGACGGATCGAAGAAATAGGTGATCGTCGCACCGGTGCCGACCTTGCTCTCGCCCCATTTGTACACGGTCTGGTCGTTGAAGCCCCAATAAGAATTGTCGGTCAGCCGCCCGTCGGGGGTGAGGCCGTTGAGGAACGACACCTGCTGATCGGCGGTGGGCGACTTGGGCGCCTTCGCGCGGCGGCCATCGATCGCATGGTCGCTGCCGATGCTGTCCAGATAGGGCAATGCGACGAAATCCTCGGCACCGAACATGTAGTCGTCCTGATCCCAGCTGCGCACGCTCTTCCTAGCCATGGTCGTTCCCCTTCGCTCCCCGCCCTTCACGAGCTTTCACTTGGGTAAGCGGGAAAGCAGGTCGGCCGGGGTCACTGGCCTGCGAAAAAGATTGTGTAGGCGGTTGCATGCGGGCCGCGGCTTCGCTTTGCGGTGCGCGACCGTTTCCGAGGATCGCCATGACCCCTTCTCCCCTCGCCCTGCCCTTCCCCGAACTGCCCCAGATCGCAGGCGTCACGCTTCGGGTCGCCCGCGCGCGCTACAAAACGTGGGACCGATGCGACCTCACTCTGGTGACGCTCGATCCCGGCACCGCGGTCGGGGGCGTGCTCACCCAGTCGCGCTGCCCCTCGCCCGAGGTGGAATGGTGCCGCAAGGCGCTGGTGTTGGGCGAGGCGCGGGCGCTGGTGGTGAATGCGGGCAATTCGAACGCCTTCACCGGCGGGCGCGGGCGCGCTGCGGTGGAGGCGATCGCCGCACGAGTCGCGGGCCACACGGGCTGCCGCCCCTCGGACGTGTTCGTCGCCTCCACCGGCGTGATCGGCGTGCCGCTGCCGATCGACAAGGCGGAAGCCGGCCTCGACGCGGCCGTCGAGGCGGCGCCGTGCGGCTGGCGCGAGGCGGCCGAGGCGATCATGACCACCGACACCTTCGCCAAGGGCGTGAGCGCGACCGCGGTGGTGGACGGGCGCACGATCACGATCGCCGGCATCATCAAGGGTTCGGGGATGATCGCGCCGGACATGGCGACCATGCTCGGCTTCCTGTTCACCGACGCGGCGGTGGAGCCCGCGTTCCTCCAGCGCGCGCTGACCGCGGCCAACGCGCTCAGCTTCTCGTGCATCACGGTGGATGGCGACACCTCGACCAGCGACACCGTCCTAGCCTTCGCCACCGGCGCAGCGGGCAATGCGCCGCTGGCCGACGACGACAGCGCCGGCGCGGACGCCTTCCGCGCGGCGCTGGCCGACGTCTGCCGCCAGCTCGCGATGCTGGTGGTGCGCGACGGCGAGGGCGCGACCAAGCTGATCGAGGTGACAGTGGAAGGCGCGGAGAGCGACCGCTCCGCGCACCGCATCGCCATGTCGATCGCCAACTCGCCGCTGGTCAAGACCGCGATCGCCGGCGAGGATGCTAATTGGGGCCGCGTGGTGATGGCGGTCGGCAAGGCAGGCGAGCCCGCCGAGCGCGACCAGCTGGCGATCCGCTTCGGCACCACCCAGGTGGCGCGCGACGGGCTGGCGGTGGATGGGTATGACGAAGCGCCGGTGGCAGCGCACCTCAAGGGCCGGGAGGTAGAGATCGGGGTCGAGTTAGGGCTCGGCGAAGGACGCGCCACCGTGTGGACGTGCGACCTGACCCATGGGTACATATCGATCAACGCGGATTATCGGAGCTAACCACCTGCGGCCCTTCGACTAGTGAGCCACGCGAGTTTTCTTGACCTGCTCATTTGGCACCAGACCAGCCCGAAGCAGATGGTCAACCACAATCAAAGGAGGCGCTCCAAACATCTCGGGCCTGGACGACCGATCGGTGACCCGGCGGCCGACGAATTCGAGATAGTAAACATCTGAATCTAGCCCATCCAGATTGGGAAGCAGGTGGTCTTCTTTTGTCTTCTCATCGAAATACAGTTCAACGTAGCCGTCACTCTCCGGATTGAAGGATCGGCCAGGCCGCGTGCCATCCAGAAAACTAGAACCTTCGAACGTTCGAAAATATAACCCCGCATACCGCCGGGACTCTGCCAGTCTGGCACAATCCCTGACGGGTATTTGGGAGGCGGCACCGCCGCACTCCGTGGCTAATGCCTCGTTCTCAAACGGCAAACTGAACGTCTTGAGCTCGGGCTGTGAGGACGGTTCAGCATCCCCACATCCCACCAGAAGAACGAAGGCCAGGCCAGTGACCGAGGCCTTCGAAACGCTCAACTCAGCTCGCCCTCGAGCCAGCCCTTGATCTGGCCCTTCGGCGCGGCGCCCACCTTCGTGGCGGCGGGATTGCCGGCCTTGAACAGGATCATCGTCGGGATGCCGCGCACCCCGTAACGGCCGGGCGCATCGGGGTTCTCGTCAATGTTGATCTTGGCGATGGTCACCTGCTCGCCCAGTTCCTCACTGATCTCCTCCAGCGACGGGCCGATCATCTTGCACGGGCCGCACCATTCCGCCCAGAAATCGACCAGCACGGGCTTGTCCGAGGTGATGACGTCGTCGTGGAAGCTGGAGTCAGTGATCTTCTTGGTGGCCATGCCTGTATCTCCTTTGGCGACAATCTATGACGCCGTGCGAACAGGCTCAACCGCCATCGGTCAACCTTTGCTCCCGATCGCGAAAGCCAGGCTTTCGGGCGGCAGCGTGATGAGGCGCGGCCCCGCGGTGTAGAGCAACGCTGCCTCGATCGCATGGTCGGGAAAGATCACCGCCAGCGCCGCGGCATAGGCGGCCATCTGGCGGACGTGCCAGCCGGGCACCTCGGCCAGCCCCGCAGGGGCGTGGCGGCCGGTCTTGAAGTCGATCACGGTCACCCGCCCGTCCTCGACCAGCAGGCGATCGACCGTGCCCGCCACCACCGTGCCGTCGGCCAGCACCGCGCTGATCGGTGCCTCGGCGAGCGACTGCGGCCCGAACACCGCGGCATGCGCGGGATCGGCAAGCACGCCGCACACGGTGGCGATCAGCGCGGGACGGTCCTGCGGCGGCACCTGCTGCGCGGCGAGCCAGCGCTCGGCGGCGCCTTCCCGCTCGTCGGCGGGCACTGCGGGGAGCCGCTCAAACAAGGCGTGGATCAGCCGCCCGCGCTCGGCGGCGGCGCGCATCGCGGGCGTCGGCGGCGGATCGGCGACCTCGTCATGGCCCAGCGACGAGGGCGCGAGCGGGCGCGGCGGGCGCGCCTCGGCCGGCGCGGGCCGGCGCGACCAATCGGGCAGCGGGGTCGCCGCCTTGGGACCGACCGCCGCGGCGGAACGGATCCGGGCCGGCTGGTGCACAACGCTGCCGGTGAAGCGGCGCGTTTCCCCTTCGCCCGCCCCACCCGCAACCGAAGTCGGATGCGCCGCTGCCAACCCATCCAACGCCCGCGCGCTGGCGGCATACCAGCTGTCCTCCGGCGGCACGCCGTTCCAGCTTGCCGACAGCGATCCCGCGACCACCAGTCGCTCCTCGGCACGGGTCGCCGCGACATAGAACAGCCGCCAATGCTCCTGCCGCTCGCGCGTTTCCTGCGCGGTGACCGCTTCGTCGATCGCGCCCCAGCGCTCGTCCTTGCGCGGCCGGAACACCGGAAAGGCCGCTTCCGCACCCTCGGGCTGCCACGACAACGTCGAGCGCGGGCTCGAGTCCGGGTCGGCGGTGGCGTCGGCCAGGATCACCAGCGGCGCCTGGAGCCCCTTGGCGCCATGCGCAGTCATCACCCGCACCGCATCATGCGACCCCTCCGCCTCGCGCTTGATCTCCACCTCGCCGCGATCGAACCAGTCGAGGAAGCGCTGGAGCGAAGGCGTCGCGCTCTGCTCGAAGTCGAGCGCGGCGGAGAGCAGTTCCTCGATCGGATCGCGCGCCTCCTCGCCCAGCCGGCGCAGCAGCTTGCGCCGCCCGTCGAGCGGGCCGGACAGCAGTTCCTCCAGGAAGCGATAGGGCGTGGTGAAATCCGCCCGCGCCAGCATCGCCTCCAGCGGCGCCAGTTCGCCCGGGCAGGTCTCGCGCAGGTGCCGCCACAAGGTGCCGGTCCGCGGCACCGCGCGCGCGAGCAGCGCCTCCTGAGACCAGCCGATCAAGGGCGAGACGAGCAGGCTCGCGAGGCTTAGGTCGTCGCCCGGCTGGAGCACGAAGCGAATCGCAGCGAGCAGGTCCTGCACCGCCAGCGGCGCATTGAGCCGCAGCCGGTCGACCCCCGCCACCGGCACGCCCTCGGCATAGAGCCGCGCGACCAGCAGCTGCGCGAGGTCGCCGCGCCGCTTGACCAGGATCATCACGTCCTCCGGTCGCAGCGCGCGCCCCTTGCTCTCCAGCATCAGGCCGTCGTCGAGCCAGGCCTTCACCTGGCGGGCGATGCGGCGGGCGTTCTCGCGCACCGCATCATCGATCCACTGCTCCTCGCCCCCGTCGCCCTCCGCGTCACCGCCCGCGCAGACCGGCGGCCACAGCTCGACCGTGCCCGGGCCGTCGACCTTGCTGACGTGCCGCTCCAGGTCGCCGACTGCACCCAGCGCCTCGTCCCCCGCCGCGCCGACCGCCGCATCGACGAACTCCAGCACCGGCGCGGTCGAGCGCCACGACGCGGTCAGCGACAGCCGGTCGAACGGCAGGCCGCGCTCGTGATCCGGCATGTCGGGGGTGCCGAGCACCGCCGCCGCACGCTCGGCGAAATAGTCCTCGGCGGCCTGGAAGAACACCGGATCGGTGCCCTGGAAGCCGAAGATCGCCTGCTTGAAGTCGCCCACGGTGAACAGCGTCCGCACCGAGGGTGCATAGACGCCGCGCCCGACGAAATATTCCTCCACCAGCGCGCGTACGATCGTCCACTGCGCCAGATTGGTGTCCTGCGCCTCGTCGATCAGAACATGCTCTGTGGTGCGGTCGAGCTTGAAGCGGACCCATTCGCCGATGCCCGGCTGCTTGAGCAGCGCCACCGTCGCGGCGATCAGGTCGTCGAAGTCCACCGCCCCCGCTCGGCGCTTGGCCGCGGCATAGGCGCGCGCATAGTCGCGGCCGATCTCCAGCGCGCGCGCCAGCAGGTCCGCATAAGCGGCACGGTCGCGCAGAGCGAGCAGCGCCGCACAGGCCTCGCCCAGCTCGGAGGCCATCGCTTCATAGTCCGGCTCGGCGGCGATCTGCTTGGGATAGATTTTCCGCAAGGTGCCCGTGCCGGTGCGCACCACCGCCATCAGCTCCTTGAGCGCCGCCACCCGCGCAGCCGGCTCGCCGTCGAGCCAGGCGGAGATCACCGCGACATGCTTCTCCCCCGTCGCGGTGCCCCAAGCCTTGTTCGCCCCGCCGAGCCGGTCGATCGCATCGCAGTCGAGGTCCTCGCAGCCCGCTGCGATCGCCTCCTCGATGTCGCCCGACGGGAGCCCGAGCGCACGGCGCAGGAACGGCTGGATGCCCGAGGGCAAAGCTTCCAGCGCCGCGCCGTCGCGCGCGCATTCCTCCAGAAAGCGCTCCGCCCCCTGCTCGCCTAGCCTCAGGCTCAGCGCACCGATCGCCTCCACCGGTCCGCTGCGCCCTTCCGCCTCCGCCTGCACCAGCAGCGCCGCCAGCGTCTCGCGCAGCAGCAGCGTCTCCTCGCGCGCTTCGATCGGGCGGAAGCCGGGGATCAGCCCCGCCTCGACCGGGAAGGCGGCGAGCAGCGACTGGCAGAAGCCGTGGATGGTGTTGATGCGGATGCCGCCGCCCGGCGCGTCGAGCACCTTGGCGAACAGGGTGCGCGCGCGCTCCTGCATCGGCGGGGTCGGCCGTTCGCCAAGCGCCTTGAGGTCCGCGCTCAGCTCCGGCGCCGGCATCCGCACCCAGGCGGCGAGCCGCGCGTTGATCCGCCCCGCCATCTCCGCCGCGCCCGCCTTGGTGAAGGTGAGACACAGGATCGCACCCGGATCCACCCCGCGCAGCAGCAGCCGGAACACTCGCGCCGCCAGCACCTGCGTCTTGCCCGTCCCCGCCGACGCGGAGAGCCAGACGTGCGCGGACGGATCGCTCGCCCTCGCCTGTTCGGGCTGGAGCGGTGGCAGCGGACTAGTCACGGCCGTACCATTCGTCGCGGCGCATCAGTTGGTCATATTCTGAGTAAGGCGCGTATTCCGGGTGCAGCTTGGCGGTGAACGCCGCATCCCCGGTCAGCCAGTCGCGCACCGCATCGCCGAACACGCGCATCGAGCGCTCGACGAAGTCGCTGGTGAAGATCTTGCCGTTCTTGCCCGCGGGATCGACCGGCGAGGTGACCGAGCCGAACTGCTCGCCCCGCCGCGCCAGCGACCAGTACTCGAATGCACCCGCCGTTCCCGTCAGCCCGTCGAACCCACCCTTTTCCGCAATCGCGCCGAGCAGGCCGAGTTGCATCGAGAAGCCCGCCGCCACCGCCGCAGGTGAAGGCGCCTGCCCGGTCTTGTAATCGACGATGCCGAGGCCGCCGTCCGCCAGCCGGTCGATCCGGTCGAACCGGCCGGACAGGCGCACGCCCTCGATCTCCGCCTCACCGCGTCCTTCCACCGCCAGCACGGTGCGGCCGGCATCGCGGTTGGCGGCGATCTTCCCTGCGATCCAGGTCAGCGCTTCCACCAGCCGCGGCTGCCACAGCGCGCGCAGCAAAGGGTGCGCGGCGGGATCGCGCAGCATCCGCTCGGCGCGCGGCACCAGCGCCTCCACCGCGCAATCGTCTTCCTTCGCCCAGGCCTCCAGCACCGCGTGCACCGCAGTGCCGCGCCACGCCGCGCTGGGATCGGCATCGACCGTGTCGAGTTGGTCGAGCCGCAGGATGCGCCGCGCGTAAAAGGCGTAGGGGTCCGCCTTGAGTCGGTCGACCTCGGTCACCGATATGCTGGTCGGTCGCTGCGCCGGGCGCGGCTCGGGACGGGTGGCGGGCAGATGCGCCTCCGCCCGGTCGAGCGCGCGCGTCCAGCCCTCCAGCGCCCCCGCCCGCTCGAACCGTTCGCCCGCCATGGCCTGTAGCCGCAGCCAGAAGCGCGAGGCGAGCGCCGGCGCGCGCGCGTCGCGGCGGGCGCGGGTTAGCAGCACCTCGCGCGCGCCCAGCCCCTGGCCGAAATCATGCGCGGCGATGCCGATCCGCCGCTCCAGCCCCGGCAGTCCCAATTCAGCGCGGATGCGCGGCGCCAGCCACGGGTCCGGCGCGGGCGTGCCCGGCCACACGCCCTCGTTGAGCCCACCCAGAATCATCAGGTCGGCCGATTGCAGCCGCGCCTCGATCTGGCCGTAGATCGCCAGCCGCGGGTGCCCGCCCCGTGCTGGGCGGATCGCCACCTCGTCCATCAGCAGCCGGAGCAAAGCCGGAAGGCTGTCCGCAGCCACTTCCGCCGGACCGAGCGGCGCCTGCGCCTCCAGATCGGCAAGCAGGTCGGCGGCGGCGCGCCCGGCGGGGCCGCGCCACGCCTCGTCGCCGGCGAGCGCCTGCGCCGCCTCGCGCAGACAGGCAACGAAGGGCCCAAGCGCGCGTGTGCCAGTGCCGAACGTGGCGGCGATCGGCTCCAGGCAGGCGCGCGCCTCCGGCCACCAGCGCGCCGCGGCCGCGCGCACCCGGCGCTCGCGTTCGGTGCCACCGGCGAGATGCGCGTCGATCCCCATCAGCCCCGGTGCCGGCCGCGGCCCGCGCAGCGCGAGATCGAGCGCGCGCACCCCGTCCAGCCACGCGCGCCGTCGCTCGCCGGCGCGCACCAGAGGATGCTTGAGCAACGTCAGCACGGCCGCGGGCGCGAAGTCCTGCGCCGCCGCCTCGACGATCGCAGTCAGCAAGGTGCCCGGCGGCAGGATGGCGAGCGGCCGCCCGGCGCTGTCGTCCACCTCCACGCCCCAGCGCACGAGATGCGCCGCGACCCGCCGCGCCAGCCCGCGATCGGGCGTCACCAGCGCCGCGGTGCGGCCTTCGGTCTCCAGCGCCTCGCGCATCGCCAGCGCGATCGCCTGCGCCTCCTCCGCCGGGGCGGCGAGCTCGGCGGCACTGACCCCAGTCAGGCGGCGCTGCTCGGCCGGCAGCGTTGTCCATTTGCCGGTAAAGTCGGCGGGCGCGAGCGCATTGGCGATGGCGACGCTGCGCACCCGCGGCGCATCATGCTCGCTGCCATCACGCCACAGCGCCACTTCCTCGCGCGCGACGCCGATCCGATCGAGCAGCAGCTTGAGGTGAAACTGCGGGTGCACCTCGATCGCGAGCGCACGCCGCCCGCTCGCCGGATCAGGCGCCTGCGGGCCGAGCGCGTCCCATTCCTCCTGCGGCATGCTGGTGGCGAGCCCGGCGAGCACCACCATCCCCTCGGGCAGCTCGCTGACCTGCCGCAGCAACCGCGCCACCGCCGGCGCTGAATCGGTGATGCCAGCCGCGCAGACGAACCCCGACGGCGGCACCGCGCGCCACCGCTCGGCGAGCCGTTCGAGCGTGCGCACGCGGCGCTCGGCGGCGTCGATCCGGCCGAGGCGCTCCAGCTCGGCGGGCCAGCGGTCGATCACCAGCCCGAACAGCTCCAGCGACGCCTGCCAATGCTCGGACAGCTCGGGCGCAAGATCGATCTCGCGCAGCCGCCGCGGACTGATCTCCTCCACCAGCAGTTGGTCCAGGGTCCGCGCCAGCTCGCCCGCCAATCGCACCGCCTCGGCAGCGTCCATCGCGCGGGCCTCCGCCACCAGCCGCGCCAGGATCAGCCGCCGGGCGAGCGGATCGACCGCGGGGGGCAGCGGCGCGGCATCGGCGGGGTCGAGCGCCACGCCCACCGCCTCGCCCAGGTCCTCGTTGCCGATCGCCACTAGCCGAGGCAGCAGCAGCGCACCGCCGCTCGCACGCACGAACGCATCCTGGATCGCCAGCTTGGAGCGGTTGTTGGGCAGCAGCACCAGCCCGCGCGCCAGCCGCAACCGATCTCCCCCGAAACGCCGCAACAGCCCCGCGACCAGCGCATCGGCGAATGCCTTGTGGGCAGCGATCGTGTAGAGGCGTGGCCGCGTCACCCTCAACCGTCCGCCAGCAGCGCCTCGGTACGCGGGATCGCCTCGGGCGCGCCAATGTCGAACCACAGTCCCTGATGGACCAGCCCGAAGGCGCGGCCGGCGGCGATCGCGCGATCCCAGAACAGGTTGGTCGAGAACGGCCCCTCCGGCCAGTCGGCGATCACCCGCGGCGACAGGATCTGCACGCCGGTATAGACGAACGGCGCCAGCCGCCCGCGCCGCCGCCGACCGGTGATCCGCCCGGCGCCGTCGAGGTGGAAATCGCCCTGCCCCTTGTGGTTGTGCGCGCGGGCGAGCGGCACGAGCAGCAGCAGCGCATCCATCGTCGCATCGTCCCAGCGCGCCGCCAGCAGCCGGATCGCGTCAGTGGGTCCGTCGATCCACAAATTGTCGGAGTTGACCACCAGGATCGGCGCGTCGCCCAGCAGGGCACGCGCCTGCACCAGCCCGCCGCCGGTCTCCATCAGCTCGGCACGCTCATCGGAGACCACCACCTCCAGCCCCTGGACGCGGTGGACGACATGCGCCTCCAGCGCGTCGGCGAGGTAATGGACGTTGACCACGGCACGCTCGACACCCGCAGCGCGCAGCCGGTCGAAGACATGGTCGATCAGCGGCTTGCCTGCCACCTGTACCAGCGGCTTGGGCCGGGTGGCGGTCAGCGGCCGCATGCGCTTGCCCAGCCCCGCCGCCATCACCATCGCGGTCTTCGGCACGGCAGCACCCGGATCGGGGCGGATGGCGGCGATCCGGCTCATGCCCGCGCCTCCGCCAGCAGCTTCGGGTCGCCACGCAGCTCGGGCGGCACGTTGGCGTCGAACCAGCGCGCGACCGGCGCCAGCACCGGCTGGGCGAGGTCACGCTCCAGATAGGCCCAGACCCGCGGACAGAGCGCCGGGTAGCGCGGCTTGCCGTCGCGTTTCCACAGCCGCGTGAAGATGCCTAGGATCTTGGCATTCCGCTGCGCGCCGAGCACGTGATAGGCCTTGAGGAACGCGTCGCCTTCGCCGGTCGCATGCATGTACCGCTCCAGCATTGCCGCCTCGACCGGCTCCTCCACATCGCGGCGCGCGTCCTGGAGCAGCGAAACCAGATCGTAGGCGGGATGGCCAGCCAGCGCGTCCTGGAAGTCGAGCAGGCCCAAAGTCCGCGCCTCGCCCACCAGCATCAGGTTCTCGGCATGGTAATCGCGCAGCACGGTGACGGGCGTCTCCGGCAGCGCATGGTCGATCAGAGCGTCCCAGGCGGCGCCATAGCCCTCCAGGTCGGGCGCGATGCCGATCGCGGGGCAATACCATTCGACGAACAGCCCCGCCTCGCGCTGGAGCTCGGCGCGGCCGTACGAACGCACATCGCATGCGGGCTCGCGGCGCAGCGCGACCAGCACGTCCACCGCCGCCTCGTACAGCGCCATGGTCGCATCGGGATCGGCATCGATCGCCTCGCGCATGCGGGCGTCACCAAAATCCTCCAGCAGCACCAGCCCCTGCTCGACATCGGCGGCATGGATGGCGGGCGCCGCAAAGCCACGCTCGCTCAGCCAGCGTGCGATCGAGACGAACGGCCGCGGATCCTCGTGCGGGGGCGGCGCATCCATCAGCACCGCCCGGCGCTCGCCCGAAACCACGCGGAAATAGCGGCGGAACGAGGCGTCGCCGGCGAGCGGCAGGATCGTCCCCCCGGCCCAGCCGTTGGCGGCAAGAAAGGCGGCGGCGCCCGCCGGCGGGGTCATGTCGGCCATCGCCGCTCCCATGCCGCCGGCCCCTGCCAAGTCAAGCGACGCCCGCCTTCCGGCAGCGCTTCAAGCGACAAATGGAGTGCATCGGGCCAGCGCCCGTCCCCGGCCCGCTCGGGCCACTCGACGAGCAGCACCGAGTCATAGCGCGCCTCGTCCAATCCGAGCTCCTCAAGCTCCGCGGGATCGTCGATCCGGTAGAGGTCGACATGCAGCACCGGCATGCGCACCTCGGGCGGCGCATAAGGCTGTACGATCGCGAATGACGGGCTCGGCGCCTCGCCGGCCAGGCCCAGCGCGGCGAGGAAGCCGCGCGCCAGGCTGGTCTTGCCCGCACCGAGATCGCCCGACAGCAGGATGACGTCACCGGCCGTCACCACGGCGGCGAGTCGCGCGCCCACCGCTTCGGTTGCGGCAAGGTCCGGCAGGATCATCGCCGCGGCAACTCCACCGTCACCAGCGTGCCCTGCCCCGGCTCGCTAACCAGCGCGATCGTCCCGTCATGCGCCTCGACGAACTGCCTCGCGAGCGGCAGGCCCAGCCCCAGCGCGCGCTCGCCCGCATTCGCCACGCCCGACTGCGCGAACCGCTCGAACGCGAGCGCCGCCGTGTCGGCATCCATGCCCTGGCCGTTGTCGGAAACGACGATCCGCGCGCGGCGTGCATTGCCATCGGTGTGCAGCAGCACGCGCCCGCCCTCCGGCGTCGAAGCGATGGCGTGGCGCAGCAGGTGCTGCACCGATTCCCGTATCCGCCGCCGATCACCAGCGATACGGCCGGTGGAGCGGATCGTCTCAATCGCGAAGTCGATCCGCTTGCGCTTGGCGAGCGGGCGCAGTTCCTCCGCCGCCTCGCGAGCGACCAGCGCCAGGTCGAGGTCCTCGCGCTCCAGCGCGTCGCTGCCCTGCGTCAGATCGAGCACGTCGTCGATCAGCACGCCCAACCGCTCGACCGAGTCGAGGATCGCCGCGACATAACCGATCGCCGTCTCATCCAGCGGTCCGGCGTAGCCACCGTGCAGCATTTCGGCGAAGCCGCTGATCGAGGTGAGCGGGGTCCGCAGCTCGTAGCTCATGTTGGCGACGAACGCGGTCTTTACCCGGTCCGCTTCCTCCAGCGCGCCGGCGCGTTCGCGGAGCGCCTGTTCGATGCGGCGGCTGTCGGTGATGTCCAGCATGGTGAACAGCGCGTTGCCGTCTGGAAGGGGCACCGCGGCGAACTCGAAATGCCGCCCGTCTGCCAGCGCCACGCGCCCGCCGCGCTGCTGGCGCTCACCGGTGGCCGATCGGACCAGCTCGGCGATCAGCGCCGCCCGCTCGGGGGTGCGCAAGTGCGGTGCCACCTGCTCGGCGATCAGGTCGACGCGCGGATGACCGTTGAGAAACTCCTCCTCGAAGCCCCAAAGATTGCGGAACCGGTTGTTCCACAGCTGGAGCCGACCATCGGCGGAGAAGACGCCCAGCGCCTCGAACAGATTGTCGAAGGTCGCGGTGCGCACCCGCAGCAGGGTGTCCCGCGCGCTGGCGAGCTGCACCTGCTCGGTCCGGTCCTCGAACACCAGCAGCAGCCCGCCGTCGGGCAGCGGCTGTGCCAGCACCCGGATATGGACGCCGCCGGGAAGATGCCACGCCTCCTCGCGCGCCTCGTCGGCGGCGGTGAACCATTCGCGCCGCTCCGCCTTCCAGGCGGGAAAGTCGCGCACCTCGGGAAGGCGGCTGGTCTCGCGCATTCGCTCCAGCACTCGATCGAACTCCGGCCCGTCAGCCAGCCACTCGCTGCGCAGGGCGAAGATGCGGCGGAACGGCTGGTTGGAGAACGAAAGGCTGCGATCCGGCCCGAACTGCGCAACGCCCGCGGACAGCCGGTCGAGCATCGCCCGCTGTGCGTCGGACAGGCGCTTCAGCTGGGCGCGGGCGTGCTCGGCATCCTCGATGTCGACCGCGAAGCCCGCGATCCCGCCCCCGGGCAGCGGCACGTCCACCACGCGCAGCATGCGTCGGGCGCCGCCGATCGTCGCCGGCACGCGCTGCTCATTGGGCTTGCCCGCGGCACGCGCGGCGGCGGCCCCGGCGAGCGGCCCGCCAGCCCCCGTCGCCTCTACCAGTTCGAGCCCGCGTGCCACCGCGTCCGCCGCATCGGCCGCCTCCACCGCGCGGACATAGGCGGTGTTGACCATGGTCAGCTTCAGGTCCGCGTCGCGATACCACATCGGCAGCGGCGCCGCCTCGATCAGCCCGGTGAGCGACTCGAACGCAGCCGCCAGGCGCATGCTCTCGCTCCGCAGGCGCGCGATCTCATTCTCGCTCTCGCTCGCGTCGAACGCCCAGACCAGCACGCCGCCGGGTGCCGACAGGTCTGCAGGTGCGCGCTCGCCGCGAAGCGCCAGCGCGCGCGACGATCCGTTCGGCCGCACCGCCAGTACGAATCCGCGGCCAGATCGCTGAACGGTCGCGATCTCGCGGTTGAGCGCCGCGACATCGTCCTCGGAGAGCCCTGTCGCGCTCCCGGCGAGTTCGGCAAGCATCCGCGCCGGCCGGTCGAGCCCCAGCCATGCGGCGAGCGTCTGCGGCATCTCGACCCGACCGTCGCCCCGCACCAGCATCGCCAGCGCCGGCGACGCGGCGAGCATTGCCCTCAGCTGCTCCGCCTCGTCGATCGCGGCGGCGGCGGCGGCACGCTGGCGCAGGCCGATCGCCAGCATCACCGCCGCTCCGGCGACGAGCGCAAACAGCACCACCCCCGCCAGAACCGCGGCACCCGTGCCGATCGCGATCATCGCCCTCCACGCCTTCCCATCGGCGTGATCCTTACGGCGAAGTCTCCCGGGAGGGAAACTCCGTTCAGCCGATCAATAGCGATAGTGATCGGGCTTGAACGGACCCGCGGTGGGCACGCCGATATAGGCCGCCTGCTTGTCGGAAAGCTTGCTGAGCTTCACGCCCAGCTTCTCCAGGTGCAGCGCCGCGACCTTCTCGTCGAGGTGCTTGGGCAGGACGTACACCTTGTTGTCGTACTCGCCGCCCTTGGTCCACAACTCGATCTGCGCCAGCGTCTGATTGGTGAAGGAGCTGCTCATCACGAACGAGGGGTGGCCGGTGGCGCAGCCCAGGTTCACCAGCCGGCCCTTGGCGAGGATGAGGATCTGCTTGCCGTCCGGGAACTTCACCAGGTCGGTGCCCGGCTTCACCTCGGTCCACTCGTAATTGTCGAGCGCGGCGATCTGGATCTCGCTGTCGAAGTGGCCGATGTTGC